>CBDVAV010000227.1:0-7470 GCA_965372055.1 uncultured bacterium
TCATAAATCCGTTCACCGAATCTAAATGTAATTGTGTCACTTGTATTTCCAGATATTTTTATTTTATAGGTACCTGTAAAATTTACACCCATATCAACAATCCAAAGTCCCGGTTCAGGAGAAGAAACCTCAATGGGAGTTATTTCCTCTGTTACCTGGACGGGAGGGAAAAATGCTTTTTGCAGTTTCCCACCTGGGCCTTTCCCTATTTGAGCAGGCTTCCACAATTTGTCATCGTAGATAGTGGTATTCCATCCATTTATCTCCTTACGTGCATCGTAAGCAACACCTAGGTAAACACTGTTTTTTACTATTGGGCCATAGGCATATTTCCAGGTGGTGTCAGTAACTATTTCTTCCGATTTACCATTCTTGTAACTAATAAGAAGTTTGGCCAAAAAGGTTGGTTTTCCAACGTTGGTGTCTGATCTTAAATTCCTTCGACCCCACTTTCTAAGAGGTAACGGATTGTAAAAACCATTACCTAAGGATACACCTAAACAATTGATGCCATCTTTAATGAGTGAAGTAACATCATATTCAGTATAGTATATTCTTTTACTGAAATCTGTCCAGGCGGGGTCCAGTACATTTTTGCCAATGATCACTCCATTTATCGAAGCATTGTAATAACCCGCGGCAGTTATACTCAGTTTTGCATCTTCAATAGTATTACCTGTTTTGAATTCCCTTCGAAAGAGAGGTGATGGATGGTCGAGATAAAACAATGAATCGCTGGTAGGTAATTCTTGTGCATCTTCAATCCAGAATGCATTATTATCCGCTCCTAAACCTCTGCTTTCTGTTTGTTCCTGAACGCTGTTACAGGCAAAAAGTGAAAATAAAATAATTATGATTTTGAGATTTGTCATTTCATTCCAATAGCTTAATTGTGAGACTTTAAATATAAATCTAATTACAATGAAACCATTTGCTCTATTTTGAATTATTTATTAGTTGTAAATTAGTACTAATAGTTATAGATCGTTGCTCTTAGCAAAACTAGGAACACAAATAAGCGGTGAATAAGGCTTCTGAATACTAGGAAGATCAATTGAATGATAAAGGGCTGATTCACTCATTTTCAAAACTAGGAAAGTAGGTAGTAATATATGATGGGGTATTTTGTAATTGATTTCTAGAGATATCTATCTAACTTTTACTCAATTCCAATCTCTTTATATCTGCACTGCATAACGCAAGATCATTTCACAATTCCAAGTACGAAATTTCGTTTTTCTTTCCCTATTGCAAACCAAGGCCGATTATCGAATTTTTATATCATTATTCTAATAAGGGTTCTTTGAGGTATTGGAAGGAGGAGTTCCTTCAAGAGATAAATTCAGAATTGAAAAGGAAAAAGCTAGAAAAGACAGATTAAAACATAACATGAAAGTCGAGTGCTGTGAAAAGAAGTAGATAACCAACCAGAGAGGTATTGATGTAATGAATGATGATAAAGATTATTAACAAATACAATATACCAATCAAAAATTAAGTGAAATAAACCTCATTAAAAAGGTTTTGAAGAGTCCTTGAATTGAAACGAAATTTGGTAACATGAATCATAAAATTATCTTGTGTTGTGCAGTGGTAAATCTTAGATAATAAAAGACTTTATTACCTTTAAAACGAAATCAATAAATTGAAAATGCAAGAAAAGAAAGGTTAAAACAGAACATGAAAGTCGATTGCTGTGAAAAGATATAGATCACCCTTGAAAGAGGGATCGATGAATTGAATGATGACAAAGATTATTTGTTAATACAAATATTGATCAAAAATTAAGTGAGGTAGACCTCATTAAAAAGGTTCTAAAAGCGTTCTTTGAAATGAAATGAAATTTGGTAACTTGAATCGTAAAATCATTTCGTTGTACACTTTAGAATACCTAATCCCAATCACTATGAGAGTTCTTTTTCAATTAACAATAGTAGCATTAGTTATAAACTCACCCATTACAATTCGTGCCCAGGAAGTTGAATACACACTCAAGCTTATGGATGCTTATGGCCAGCCGATGAAAAGCGTGGATGTCAAACTAACTGAGATCGAAACCAGGGAGACATTTGTTGTTAAAACCAATGAACAAGGTGTTGTGGGCTTCCATATTAAGACTGGAAATCTCTGGCAAATGGATATTCTAAAGATCAAAAACTATTTTATGTGGCAGGTTAAAGTACCGGAATTAGGAATTGCAGAGCAAAGGAGGACAGTGGTCTATGATTATGAAGATTATCTGAGGAAAATGAGACCACCGGTTGATAGATCTCAGCTAAACCTGGTAACGGAAAACCAAAATGTAAGCCCCTCGGAAAAATCCACTAAAGAAGAAGCAGTAGTTAGAATTAGATTAAAAAAAAAGGATAATTCGCCTTTACAGGAATTCCCCATTCAACTTACCTGTTACAAACTTGAAACCAGCTACAAGGCAGTTACCAATCTGCAAGGAACAGCCATTTTTAAAATCCCTACAGGGATGGATTATGAGATTGACCTAGAGGGTATCGAGAGTTACAGTTATATAGATCTGGAGCCAGATAAAGCGAGGGCAAGGAGTAAATGGTTCACATTTGAACCTATGAATTTTAAAGAATCAATTAGTGCTGATACAGTTACCCAGGGCCTTCCGCCAAAACCAACTGGAACCTCAGCCAGGTATTTCCTTACTGTCCATTTCAAAATAGGCGGTAGTGGACCATTTGCCAATCAAGCTGTATACCTCCATGAACTGGAAGGCCCCAAAGTATATAAGGCACAAACAAATAATGACGGGAAAGCATTTTTTATGCTCCCTAAAGGAAAAACATATGTCTACGTGGCCAGTTCTTTGGGAGTATTTGAGCAACAAATACTCGTGGCAGACCTTACAAGGACTTTTGGGATCGGAGGAGGCAACAGGACTGTTTTATTGGATCCTGACCTTGAACCGGTAGAAACAGTAATCGAGTTTTCGTTACCTGATGAAGATGAGAAATACCAGGAATTTTTTAATGACCGGGGTATTAAACTATCAAACTTTCAAAACCACTCTGTCCCTTATTATGCAAAATCATATCTCCTATTTAAAGATAGCACTAACTCAATAGGAATAGAAAAAGGCTTTTTGATGACTACTGGGTCTGTGTTTAAGTCCCTTGGCCCAAACGACCTTACTGGGGCAACAAGTGCAAATTCATATTACATGGCAAACAATATTCCTGTCGCCATGATGGATGGAGAATTGGGGGCTTTTGATCCGTGTATCCTCTCATTTGATGTAGTCCCTGAAAAAGGAACACTTTTCTTTGAGTATGTTTTTGCTTCAGAAGAGTACCCTGAATACCTTCAATTTGATGATGCATTCGGAATTTTCATAAAGGGCCCTTTGGTTGATTCAACAAAAAATTATGCGGAAATTGTTGATACTGATGGCACTATTTCTGTATCCCAGATAAATCAGGAACAAAACCAAGGTTCATTCAACCTGAATGACAATCCAGAAAAAACCAAGTTCAAAATATGGCAATATGACGGTTTTACCAATAAGATGAGTAAAGGGATAAATGTCAAGCCTGGTGAAACTTATTCAGTTACGCTGATAATTTTTGACGTTATCGACAATATTTATGATTCAGGGGTATTTGTTTGTATTAAAAGTGAATAGGTTCTTTTTTCCTTACTATTGACCCCTGCACTGCACAACACCACATGATTTCACAATTCCAAGTCCCAATATTGGGACTATCTCTCTCTATTGCAAATCAAGGTCGATTACTGGCTCAATTTATAATTAATCTAATAGGTGTCAATTTGATAGCAAGGAAAGAAAGATTAAAACAGAACATGAAAGTCGAGTGTTGTGAAAAGATATAGACCAGTATTGAAAGATGAATTGATGTACTGATTGATGACAAAGATTGATGATGGATTTGATCCATTAATCAATATTTAAATATGATGGACCTCATTATAAAGGTTCTAAAAACGTGTTTTGAATCGAAAACGAAATTTGGTAACTAGTATTATAAAATCATGTTGTGTTATGCACCGCACGAAGACCACTCAACCCACGAGGATTAGCCAAAATCCCTAAACATTACTATTTTTAATGTTATAAACTAGAACCTAATGCCCTCAATCATCCCGGCTCTCTTTGCCACGGTTCTCAGGAAGTTCAATTCTCCCCAGGCGAGCTTGGTACTGGTTCATTTTTTGACTTATTATTTTTCTCTTGGTTCTATTTAAAACTACTTTACTGTTACAAATTTTAGAACCTTTGCCAGCTACTGTTATTGGTATTTTCTTTATTTTTGTCTCACTTTCCCCTAATGTATTAAAAGATTGATAAAATCTTTAAGGTGAAAAGTTATATTTTCTTACTTCGAAGTAGGAATTATAAAACTAACTACAAGGATAATAAGCTTGGTGGTGTGCATATACATCATTTAATTGCTAAAGGATGCCGCAACCTCTGTGAGCATTTGGCCGAGTCGTTCTCTAGGGAGCCAGCGGCCACGGACCATAACGCCAAGCGGTTTCTGCAAATGTCGTATGTCTTCTAGCGGATTCCGGTCAACTAGCACCAAATCTGCCCGGGAACCCACCGAGATGGTTCCGAACTCATCAAACTCACCCAGAAATTCAGCAGCGTAGTACGTCGCCGCACGAATCGCTTCAAAGGGGGTAAACCCTATGTCTTCAACTAGCGTCTGAAGCTCGTCATGAATTGAAAATCCAGGCACAAGCAGCCCGTTCGGCGTATCTGTTCCCACAAGTATCTTCACACCCGCTTTATGGAGGGTCTTGGCCAGCGCCTGCTGAAAATGGAGAAAATGGAGCCGTCGCTTTCGGGTATCCTCACTCGGGTTGCCACCTCTTAAAGAATTCCACCATTCACGATTGCCTGGGGCTACGTAGGCCATTTCCGGACGCTCGAACAAGGATTCAAACCAGTCAGATCCCCGTTGCATTATTATTTTCATCCCCGCCAGCGTTGGTGTCAGCCGAGTTTTGTATTTAACCATGAGTGTGACCGCCTCGGGAATGCGGGCCTCAGGTATCTCCATCGACTGCTCGCGACCGTAGAGCGCGTAGATAATCTGGTCCACATGTTCGATCGATCGTTGACCCACTTCTAGTACACGCTCCAGTCCAACATCCACGGGAGCATGCCCAAGAAATGCGATGCCAAGGCTGTCGGCGGTCTTGACTAATGCATCGTATGTCTCGCGTGAAAGGAAATCGTAGACCTTGACAAAGTCATAGCCTGCTGCTGCCTGCTGTTCGACAACGCGTCGTGCATCCGAAGGCGTCTCTGCTACCACATGGGGCCAATGGATAGGCCGCCCTGTAACGAGAGGCCCTGTTGTGATTATCGTGGGTCCTAGCAGAGTTCCCGAGCGCACCTGATCCCGCCATGCTAGATGATCAGGGCCGCCGTGCATGCTGAGGATAGTCGTTACACCGTTTGCGAGAAACAAAGACAAGTCTTTCTCCGTGGTGTGGACATGGATATCAGCCAGCCCTGGCACGAGAAAGCGTCCATTTCCCGAGATGAGTTGGGCATTGTCAGGAATCTCAATGTCATCGACATCGCCGATTGTTACAATTCGTCCATCACTAATAATCACGGTCTGACCCGGAATCACTCGCTCGACATTCATGGGAATGACACTCACTTTCACGAAGGCAGTAATCGTTGTATCTTGGCCGTACACTTGGGGTGCCACGGCAAGAAGTACATAAGCTAAGCCCCATATGCAGGCGCTAATTTTCCTAAAGATCATCGGATATATCATCATGTCGTTCATTGTTATTAGGGGGGCAAGATAGCCTGTTCTGCATAATAATGCCAGTTTCGCCTAACATATTTTCTATAACAATTACCCAAATATTTTAAGCTCCGGCTGACCAAGAAGCCCGAAAAGATCAAGGAAATCCTGGGCATTTAAGTTCTGAAATTGGAACAATCCCATTTAATATGGGGTTGTTCTGCACCCTGCACAACACCACATGATTTTATAATTCCAGTTCCCAATATCGGGAGATTCGATCAACGTTCACAACCAGTTATAGATAGTAGAATTGAAATTATAACCAGTTCGCAAACTGTAGATTTCAGTAATGAAACAGTTGTCATCTCAAAGATGAAGTAACCTTTGCTGCTATAACATTTAATGACGAAACCACAATTAAGAATTTCCTTTCAAAAAGAAGCATATTGGCAAATATTGGTAGTGACCCTTCTTATCAAACTATAAATGCATTTGGAGTTGAACTGTATCCCACAACCTTCTTGATTGATAATAAAGGAATCTTAAGATGGAAAGGATATCCTTCACAGTTAACTTCAGATATGATCGATGTTTTGATTAACAAAAAGTACTACTCTGAAGTAATCATAGATCCAGAAATAAAGCTAAACACTCAAAAAATTGAATTTGATCCTGACTTTGTATACCCAATTGAAGTGAGAATTAATGATTACATGGAGGGTGGGAATGGAATGCAACGTAATTCAACTGAATTGAGCATAGTCAATAAAGAATTAATGGAGATCATGGCAATCCTGCTAGAGAAAAGCTACAGCGAGATTGAGATTCATGATCACCAACGGTATGATGTTCGTTTCAAAATTCAGCCTGAAATTCCAGATGAGATGGTTATGGAAAAGGTTACGGAATCGTTGTTAACTGATCTGGGATATCAATTGAAAGCTGAGATTAGGACTGTGGATGGTTTTGAAATGCAGTTAGTGGATGATGGCCTATTTATTCAAAATGCGATAGACACATCAAAAGTATATCAAGGGATGAATACTTCGGCGACCCAAACTCAATGGCAGGGAAGTGGAATCTTTATTAAGATATTGATTAGTGAATTAGAAGGCAGATTTGATATTGTAATCAAAGATGAAACTCAATTGAATGGTTTTTTTGAATTGGACTTTCCCACTACCTCATTCGAAGAAGCTAGAAGTTATCTATTCAAAAAGTTTGGACTTTCATTAAACCCAACCAAGGTACAAGTAGAAATTTCTATTGTAGAGAATAAATACTAGAAAACTACTCACAACAATACATAAATCGCTATGGCGGGCAATTGGTAGCTGTCATAAACTTTTATTAACTTTATTCAGGTCTTTGACATAAAAGGAGGGAAAATCCCGCCACAGTCGTTTAAATGCAAGGCCGTTGCCATTCCACGAAGACTTCAATCTCCATCTAGTTAAATAAAACCCACGTATGATTTCGCATTTGCTACGCAACTTGGACTATTTGGTGTAATAACCAGATATATAAACCATTCGGTTTTCTAACAACTTTCAAAGTAAAATGTATAGAAACATTCAAAGATCTATAAAATATCTAAAATGCATGAAAAGGTTCCAGAATCTCATCTTTTCACAAGGGATTGTAACTCTCTTGCTACTTACATAGTAAAGCATCATATAAGTGGCTGATAAACAATCATATAGTTAAAATCGTT
>CBDVAV010000228.1:0-7412 GCA_965372055.1 uncultured bacterium
CTCGTTCTCGTACTTGGACCGAGACCGTGACTATCGCGCGTTCGACCTCGCCGCCGAGATCGACCGCGTGCCCGCGCATCACATCCCGTTGACGGACGAGGAGGAGGCCCGCGCCACTCGATTGCTCGAGGAGAACATCCTCATCTCATTGCACGAGCATCTCGGTATCATGCCCGCCGACGTGGCGGAATCCAAGGCGTATACCCACGAGGGTCGCATGGCGACCGCCTTTGACGGCCTGCGGCACGCCCATTGGGACGCCGTGCTCGACAACCTCATGGACGGCATTCTCAACATCGAATCGAAGAGCGGATGGAAGTGGACCGAGGTCATTCATGACCTCGGCATGCGACTGTGCGACATCGCGCATCAGGATTTTGTCTTCCACTGCAAAAGAGTTAAGGAAATTTACCAGGCCCATGATCAGGGGAAACTTGCCTGGGTGGCATCCATGGAAGGTGCCGCAATGATTGAAAATGAATTGGACAGGATAGATATCCTTCATGGATTAGGAGTCCGGGCCCTGGGTATAACTTACAGTGAATCCAATGCTCTGGGATCGGGATTGAAAGAGAAGAGCGATGGAGGGTTAACAGCATTTGGCAGAAAAGCAGTGGAGAGAATGAATAAGGTTGGTCTGCTGATCGATTGCTCCCACACCGGAGATCAAACCGCGTTGGATACTATTGAACTCAGTAAAAAGCCCATTGTATTGAGTCATATTGGTGCAAGAAGTTTATGGGACACCAACAGGCTAGCACCTGATGATGTACTCAAAGCTTGCGCTGAAAAAGGAGGTGTAATTGGTGTGGAAGCAGCCCCTCACACCACCCTTACCCCTAACAATCTCACTCACAACCTGAATGCGGTGATGGAGCATTTCGAATATATCAAAGACCTGGTTGGCATAGATCATGTGAGTTTTGGCCCTGACACAGTTTATGGAGATCATGTTGGCTTGCACCATACCTATAGCACCAGTTTATCCATAAAAGAGTCCAAGACCAGGCAGGCCAGCAATAATCCGGATTATCAGGAAGTAGAATTTGTTGAAGGCCTTGAAAACCCCACCGAAGGTTCTTGTAATATCATCCGGTGGCTGGTGAAAAATGGCTACTCTGATCAGGATATCATAAAAGTGATCGGGGAAAATACATTAAGAGTACTCAAAGAAGTTTGGTATTGAAGCAGCTAATAGTCAAAATAGCTGCCCTCCTATTTCTGCTGGCATTCCCAATTTGGCAAGTTAAAAGTCAGCATCTGATCAATGCCATGACTAATATTGATATTGATGATTCAATTAGAGCAGTAATCAAAATTACTTACAGTATCAACAAGGGAGACCTGAAAACTATTCCGGTAAAAGGACTGGCCTTTCGTGGCAGCAAAATTTATAACGTGGAAGCTGTTTTTGCAAACACAAGACAAAACATTGCCATAAGTGAGAAAAATTTTCTTTTGACAGGATCATTACCCCTTCCTGATAATCTAGCAACTGATTCTATTGTCACCTTAAGGCTAAGATATGATGTACTGGTTGATAGCAATAAATCTAATCCAGAGTTTGTTATTCCCATTCTATTTGTTGACCTAAAACCAATAGAGGCCCCGGAAGACTTTTTTCAAGCAACTATTTCAATCCCGCCAGGACAAATTATTTCTGAAGCATTCCCTACCGTCCCCTTGGAATTTAGTTCGGAGTCGGAGGCTAACAGGTATGATTTTTCAATGCAAGTACTTCCCGCTATGATAAAACTGAGGTTGGTTGATTCCGGCAATAATGATATCACACTGCTTGGGATAATAGATATTAGCGTGGCGACATTAATATTGATCCTTTTAGGGATAGGGTGGATGAAACTAAAGCAAAGTTTAAAATGAAAAATCCTGGCTTCATGTTATGGGGATTGTTCCTTGTATCAACATTGATATTTATCGGTTATTATATATGGATGAAGATTGTTGAAAAAAAAGGACGTGATCAAAACAATAAATAATCTTGAAAATAGAATTAATCATATTCGGATTTTATTTTGTATTGGTTTCACTAATTGGATGGATCAGTTTGAAAAAAACCAAAGATGAATCCGATTATTGGATTGCTGGAGGTAAACTGGGATGGATCCTGGGTGGTGCAACTATGTCAGCAACACATACCAGTGCCGGAACATTTATAGGCACAATGGGGGTAATTTATACCGTTGGATGGTCTTTTGGGTGGGTAGTGCTTTCAATACCACTGGCTTACTGGTTCATGGCGGCATTTTTAGCACCTAGGTTTACCAGGGTAAAGAAACTCACATTGCCTTCTTTTATAGAAGCCAGGTATGAAAGTAAAACTGCCAGGGGAGTTGCCGGGATTATAATATTGATATCTACCGTGGTGTATATCCAGGCACAAATTGTCGCTGGTGGGCTGGTAGCAAATATCGTATTCGGCATCAGTCCTACCCAGGGCATGCTGATCTTTACCGTGATCCTTTTGGCATATACCATGATTGGAGGAATGATCGCGGTGGTGTATACTGACTTTTTGCAGATGGTGATCATGGTTTTGGGTGTCTTGATCACAGTTCCATTGGGCATCCGGCATCTTGGTGGCCTTGCCAATTTATTGGATTATGTCCAGGCCATTAACCCAATCACTTTTACCTGGGAAGGAATGCCCATGGCTTTATTGTTTACCTTGGGATTGGCCTTTTTCCTCGGATCAGTATCAACACCCGAAAAATTGACCCGGCTCTACGCCATGCGCGATATGCCAACCATCAGAAGAGGCATTTTATTTACGGTGATCTTTACAACTGTAATAAACTTGTTGGTTTTTGTAATAGGATTGGTAAGCATGAGCTTGTTTCCATTATTGCCTACCGGTGACCTGGCCATGCCAATAATTGCCAAAGCAGTATTACCAACATTTATTGGGACATTAATGTTGGCAGCAATAACCTCTGCCATGATGTCCACTGTCGATTCACTGCTGCTGGTTGCAGGATCTGCCTTATCAGAAGATATTTACCAAAACCTTATCCAACCTGCCGCATCGCATAGAGTTAGATTAAAAGTAGCTCGAATTGGCATCTTTATCGTTGGGGTAATTCCCTTGATCTTAATAATAAGTGGAGTAGGTAAAGGAGAGCTAATCCAATTTATCGTGGTACTTTTTTCAGCTTTGATGGCGGCCAGTTTTTTTGTGCCGGTTGTTGGGGGCGTCTGGTGGAAAAGGGCCACAAAACAAGGTGCTATTGCAGCCATGCTTGGCGGGATAACGGTAACTGCCCTGTGGAAACTTTGGGGCAACCCTGTCATTTACCCGGTATTGCCTGGATTCATTACTTCCACGGTATTATGGATAGCAGTGAGTTTGCTAACCCCACCTCCTTCAGCTCGTTCGATAGCACCTTTTTTTGATAATACCAACACAGCAAAATAGCGTATCTAAATCTAATTGAGAAAATTGTTATTTCACTAATTCCTAAATGCCATTCGTGTAATGAGATAACTTGATGAGTTGATTTAATCCATAATATTGGTAAATTATCGATCCTAATTCGAACTAACCCTAACAATTATGATGATCAATCATTACTTTTTATTCCTTGCCACTTTTATTATTGCTACAGAAACCTTCTCACAAAGAAGAAGAGGCAGAACTCCTGCACCAGTTGTTGTTAACTATGATGACAGTTTGTACAATGCCATGGAATGGCGGAATATTGGCCCATTCCGGGGTGGGCGTTCTACGACCAGTTCAGGGGTAGTTGGAGACCCTCTCACCTATTACTTTGGATCCGTGGGAGGTGGAGTCTGGAAAACAATGGATGCTGGGCAAAGCTGGAAAAATATCTCCGATAAATTCTTCGAAGCCACATCAATTGGGGCAATAGCAGTTGCTGAATCAGATCCAAATGTTATTTACGTGGGGACTGGTGAAGCTTGTATCAGGGGAGTAATGACATCTCATGGTGATGGTGTTTACAAATCAACCGATGCGGGTCAAACCTGGAACCATATCGGGTTGGATAAGACTATGCAAATTTCAGAAATCAGGATACACCCCAATGACCCAGATGTAGTTTACGTGGCTGCCCAGGGAAGTCCTTATGCACCCACCCAAGACAGGGGTGTTTACAAATCTGATAATGGTGGGGCAACATGGAGAAAGGTTCATTTTGTGAACAGCACCAGTGGTGTGAATAACCTTTCCATGGACATGAACAACCCCCGCATACTTTATGCAGCCTTTTGGGATCATCAACGAAAGCCATGGTTCGTGCGCAGTGGTGGTTCAGGCAGCGGGATCTGGAAATCGATGGACAGCGGCGAAACCTGGGAAAAACTTACCGAGGGATTGCCAAAGGCAGTTATGGGAAAAATTGGTGTTTCTGTTTCCAAGGCAAATTCAAACAGGGTATATGCAATTATCGAGTCTGAAGAAGGAGGGCTTTACCGCTCTGAGGACAAAGGGAAGAATTGGAAGTTGATCAATAAACAACGCATTCTCAGGACGCGTTCCTGGTACTACATGCATGTATTCGCAGACCCGAAAAATGAGGATGTAGTCTATGTTTTAAATGCCCCTTTTAATAAATCGATTGATGGAGGTAAAACTTTTACCCAGGTAAGAGTGCCACATGGCGACAATCACGACCTATGGATCAATCCTCAAAATCCTAATAACATGATAAACTCCAACGATGGTGGAGCAAATGTTAGTTTTGATGGGGCAAAAAGCTGGTCAACCCAACGTAACCAACCCACGGCACAGTTTTACAGGGTAAACGCTGATAATAGATTCCCATATTGGTTATACGCGGGACAGCAGGATAACAGTACGCTGGCAACACCCAGTCGAACGGATGGTAGTGGAATTGGTTGGCAGGATTGGGTAGCAAATGTAGGCGGTGGCGAGGCTGCACACATTGCCTTTGACCCTGATGATCCCACTTATATTTATTCAACTACCATTACCGGGTTTATCGATCAATATAATCTGAAAACCGGCAAACTAAAGGCCATTAAGCCATATCCCATCTTCGATCTTGGGGAGCCCTCAGACGAAATGAAATACCGGTACAACTGGAATCCACCGGTAATGGTTTCCCGCCATAATCCTACCACTATCTATTTTGGAAGTAATATAATTCACAAGTCTACAAACCGGGGGAATAGTTGGGACGAAGTTTCCCCTGACCTTACCAGGAACGACTCCACCAAATTAGGATTGATGGGAGGGCCGATAACCAATGAAGCAGCAGGTGGCGAAACCTACCATACCCTGATGACGCTGGCTGATTCCCCTCATGACCCAAATACTATCTGGGCAGGGGCTGATGATGGCTTTCTGCACTCTACAACTGATGGAGGGCAAAGCTGGCAAAATTTCTCCCCGGGACCGGAGGGAATTATCAACTCAATTGAAGTTTCACCACATGATCCTGCAACAGTGTACATTACCATGATGCGCTATAAGTTCGATGATTTTAAGCCCTACATATACAAGACTACCAATAACGGACAAAACTGGAACCTGATCACAAACGGCATTCCTGATGGGGCTTTTGCCAGGGCTGTGAGGGAAGACCCAGTGAAAAATGACCTGCTATATTGTGGAACGGAAAGAGGCATGTACATCAGTTTTGATGGAGGTAATGGATGGAAGAAATTTCAATTGAACCTTCCGATGGTTCCCATTACTGATTTAAAAGTGCATCAAAATGACCTGTTGGCTGCAACTCACGGAAGGGCTTTCTGGATTTTGGATGACGTTACACCCTTGCACCAGTTGAATGCAGAAATGGCCAAATCGCAGGTATTTCTTTATAAGCCCAAAGAAGTGGTGAAAACCAATACTGGTGGTCAATCTCAAAATCCACAGATTGGGAAAAATCCATATCCTGGAGCCAGCATTAAATATTTTTTAAAGGATGTACCTGAAGAAGACACTGTTGAACTGGTATTGGAAATAATGGATGCTCAAAATGAAGTGATCAGGACCTTATCCAGCGATTCAAAAAACAAAGCGGACAAAATCCCGAAGAAGAAAGGGATGAATGTAGCCAAATGGGATTTGAGGGTAAACTCATTAGAACCTGCTGAAGGAGTAATGATGCCTCCGGGGGAGAAATTTGCCCCTGGTCACCAGATTGGCCCGGGGACTTATACTGCTAAGCTCACCTATGGCGATTACGAGCAAGCACAAAAATTTACAGTGGTTCGGGATCCGAGGGATGAAGCCACCGCTGCTCAAATTACAGAAAAACAATCCACTGTCAAGAGTCTTTATAATGATATTAATGACTTGTATAAATCACTGAAACAACTTCAGGAGGTAAGGGAGCAAGTTGGTGCCATGAAACAAAGGCTGGAAGATGATGAGGAAGTGCAGGAAAAAGGTGGTGAAATCGAGAAAAGCATCGAAGAAGTTGAAAAGGAAATGATCTCCCCTAAACAAGAGACTTTCCAGGATATTATCAATTTCCGTAATAAGCTGGACCGTCAACTGTATAACCTGATGCAAACCATTGACGGCAATGTACCCCCGGTTACCAAAGGGGAGAAGGAATTGTACCAGGAATTGCAACAGCAATGGAGGAAACTATATAAATCAGTGGAAAAGATCCTGGTAGAGGATGTGGCCAACTTTAACAAGATGTTGCGCGAGAAAGGCGTTGAATATATTGCCCCTAAGGAAAAGAAAAAGAAAGGGGAAGTGTAGGGGGGTGTTACTGGGATAAAGTGTTAATGTGTTGTAGTCTGAAAAGTTGATTCAAGTTATCAGTCTATGGAAGTGCTCTGACTTGAACCAGTTTAGTTCAAAGATATGAGACAGAGCCTTTCGCCATATTGAAATTACCACGGGGGTGATATCAAGAACTAGACCTCAAAATCAAACAACTTCTGAATAGGAACATTCAACGTTTTGGCAACTTTATAAGCATTTACAATGGAAGTCGCGTTCTCAGAGTTTTCAATCCTTTGTATCTGCCTGATATCAATATCAGTTAGCACTGCTAAATCTAGTTGAGTTAATCCCGTTTTTTCCCTGGTATTCCTGACCCTTTTGCCGAACTCTTTAATAATAACTTGATCTGACATGAAAACAAGCTGACGTAATTTTTTAAATTATTGTACGACATATTTGTCGTTATCCGTTATCTTTATCTTATCCTACCATGTAAACGTTTTTCTGATTCAAACCATCATTATAGAATCTTTTCAAAAATTAAATTTTTACTAACTGTAATAAATAAGCTAACCACACTAAAATATGAGCAATAAAGCCAATCCACGCCTTAAAAAACTGGAAAATGAAAATCAATATTTAAATCTCTACGAGAAATTGCTGATCAAATACCTTGAATTTAATGAAAAGGAGTTTCACTTGGTAATAGATTGTATGGAGGAGGTGT
>CBDVAV010000229.1:0-7398 GCA_965372055.1 uncultured bacterium
ATCTGGGGGCTTTGTACTCCGAGCGGAAGGTTGTCAATGGCATCTATGAACCTACAAATCAACCATAATACTTCCTCCACCACCACTGAAATACCACCAGCCCCCAGATACGGGCATGCACATCCCCGGGATTTGAAGAAAACAGCCTGCGCTTTATCTTGTGAATTTCTTTCAGGTCAAAGATTCCCTGGGATTGTATCATCTGGTCAGATAATAAATCATCAGTTATAAGAGGCTTTAACTCATTTCTGAACCATTTCAACAAAGGCACTTCAAATCCTTTTTTCGGACGGTTATAGAGCTTTGCTGGCAAGTCTTCCCTAAACGCATCTTGTAATATCCTCTTTCCCATGTTTGCCTCTACCTTGAATTCCTCAGGGAGGCTTTGTACATACTCTACCAGTTTGTGGTCGAGAAACGGAGTCCTGATCTCCAGGCTGTTGGCCATGGACATCAGGTCTACTTTGGTGAGCATGTCGTTGGGAAGCACCATCTTTAAATCTGTAAAAAGGAAATGGTTGATGTCATCCCTGGCCATAGAACTTAAAAGAGTTTCTTTGGAGTTTCGGTAGATTTCAATATCAATTGATGAATGCAATTCCTGGGAGATCAATTGTAAAGCGTCCTGTTCCTTTGTAATTCCAGCCCATAGCCAATACCTGTCCTTGGCAGAAAGTTTTCTTCCCTGTGCAAACTTGTCCAATTGCCTAATTTTATTGGTGAAGGGATTATTCCTGGACTTAGGCATCATCTTCCACAACGGGCCAAGATTACTGATCAATGAAGAATAACCTCCTCCGTGAATTATCCGGTGTAAAGCCCGGTGTTTATTATATCCCCCAAACAACTCGTCGGCACCATCACCTGAAAGTGCTACAGTAGAATGTTTCCTGGTTTCTTTGCTCAAGATGTAAACTGCGATGGCCGAGGAATCTGCAAAGGGTTCGTCAAGGTAATCCAAAACCTCATACAGGTTATCGAACAGGTCTTTATTGGATAGGCTGAAAACGGTATGTTCGCTTCCAATATGTTTGGCCATTAACCGGGCATAAGATGTTTCATCAAAAAATGGCTCGTCTTTATATCCGATAGAAAAAGTATGCAAGTCAGGTTTATGTTGTTTGGCCAGTGCCGAAATGATGGAAGAATCTATGCCTCCACTTAAAAAAGTACCCAGGGGAACATCAGCCACCAAGCGTTGTTGAACTGATTCCTCTACAAGTTGCCTTACTTTATCCCTGGCTTCCTCATAATTTACCTTAACTACATTTGATTCAGGGATATTGTAATAATTTTCAAATTTCACTCCTTTGACATCAATGGAAACACATTCCCCCGGCATTAGTCTTTTAATTCCTTTAAACATAGTGGCCGGAGCAGGAGTATAGTTGAGCTGTAGATATTGATACAATGCAACAGTGTCCAGTTCATGTTCTACCCCATAGGCCAGAATTGATTTTATCTCAGAGGCAAAAATGAACTTGTCCTCATTATGATAGTAGCATAGTGGTTTAATGCCCATCCTGTCACGAGCTAGGAACAGGCTATGATCTTCTGCATCGTAGATGGCAAAAGCAAAAAAACCGTTCAATCTTTGCAGACAATCCTTTCCCTCTTTTATATAAAGCCTCAACAGGACTTCCGTATCAGTTTCAGAGGTGAATTTTTCCCCCGTAGCCACTAATTCTTTTCTTAGCTCCTTGAAATTGTAAATCTCTCCATTATATACAATCTGGTATCTTCCTGTGGGATCAGTCATTGGCTGGTATCCAGCGGCACTGGTATCTATTATTGATAGCCTGGTATGCCCCAATCCAACAAAATCATTATTATACATGCCCTGGCTATCAGGGCCTCTGGTAGCAATTGCATCAGTGGCCTTGGAGAGGTTGATCATGTTGAACCTCCCCACTTGGTTAAAAGCAAATATTCCTGTTATGCCACACATGCCTGATAATTTGCGTGAAGATAATAAATTAAGATTTATTGGTAATTAAGTGTGCCAAAGGCAATCTTAAGGAGGAAGTTGAATTGTGAATATCCAAAATACAATTCCCAAACATCAAATAAATCTCAAAAATACAATTTATCAAAATATGCTAAAGGTTTTCCAATGCATGATTTAGAATTTGAGTTATTGAAATTTATTTGGGATTTTATTGTATTGTGATTTGTGATTTACTTTTTTTCAAAGTTGCTTTTGCACATTAATTTCAATGTGACAAAAAATATGAGCTGAGCGATAAAATCAAACAAGTGCTTCCAATAATACTTCAACAGGATGTAAGACCACTTTGCCTGTTCCATCTTTTATCTGGTGCCTACAACTGGTACCCGGTGCCACCACGGTTACAGATCTTTCAAAACCTCTTACAGCTGGAAAAAGTACCAATTCGCCGATTTTCATGGAGACATCGTAATGCTTCTTTTCGTACCCGAAAGAGCCTGCCATCCCACAACATCCGGAAGGTATAAATTCTACTTTGTGATTTTCTGGCAAAGAAAGCACCTTCTTTACCGGATCTAATGATGAAAGTGCTTTCTGGTGACAATGCCCGTGGTACTTAATGGTACGGCTGGATCTATTAAATTGATCAGAGGTAATTTTCCCATTGTCTATTTCCCGGGCTAAAAACTCCTCAATTAAGTATACATTTTCTGCCAATGATTTAGCTGAAGCGATCATTTCCTCTGGGACAAGGTCAGGGTATTCATCCCTGAAGGTGAGGATGGCCGAAGGCTCCAAACCAATAAGCGGGGTGTCGCTGTTGATTATTTCACTAAACAGCTTTACATTTTCAATAGCAAAAATTTTGGCTGTGTCCAGGAATCCCTTTGACAATTGTGAACGGCCACTTTCCGCATGCTCTATCAGTTGAACATCGTAACCAAACTTTGACAGTAGTTTCAGGGCTTTGATCCCGATCTCAACATCCAGGTAATTGCTGAATTCATCACAGAAAAAAAATATCTTCCGGGCATTTTCTCCAGATGTGTCTTTTAGAGATTCTTTATTTTGACGGAACCATTTCCTTAATGTGGTTTTATACAATAAAGGAATTGATCTGCGTTTTGCCATTCCCATCATCTTTTTGATCATGCCCCCGGTGATAGGATTGGAAAGTATAAAATTGCTAAAACCTGGCCAGATTGATGAAAGTTTATTCCAATGAGCAAAATTGGCCATCAACTTTGTGCCAAGGGGTATAGGATTATCTTTGTAATATTGATATGAGAACTCAGCCTTGAGCTTTGCCACGTCCACGTTGGAAGGGCATTCTGATTTGCAGCCTTTGCAGGACATACAAAGGTCCATCACATCGTAGATTTCTTTGCTATTGAAAGGGTTTGCTTTTTTTGACTGGGTTAAAATCTCCCTAAGGATATTGGCCCTGGCCCTGGTAGTGTCTTTTTCATCTTTTGTTGCCATGTAAGACGGGCACATGGTACCGCCGGAAAGATGTGTCTTACGGCAAGCCCCAACACCATTGCATTTCTCCGCAGCCCTGAGCAAACCCATGGTTGATTCAAAGTTTAGGGCGGTATTGATTTCCCGTGTTTCCTGTCCTGGCTTATACCTTAAAGATTCAATCATGGGAGGGGTTTCTACAATCTTTCCGGGGTTAAAGATGTTAGCTGGATCCCATGTATGCTTGACCTTTTTTAATAGATTATAAATTTTCTCTCCTACCATTAGGGGGATAAATTCCCCTCTAACACGTCCGTCACCATGTTCGCCGCTCAGTGATCCATTATATTTCTTGACCAGCTTTGCACTTTCTTCCCCAATTGTGTGGAACATATCCACACCTTCCTGGGTTTTTAGGTTTAAAATAGGACGAAGGTGTATTTCCCCGGAGCCCACGTGGGCGTATTTAACACATTCAAGGTCATACTTCCTTAGTATGCCATCAAATTCGTCAATATAATCTGGCAGATCATCTGTGGTCACGGTAGTATCCTCTACAACCGGAACCGATTTTATGTCACCAGGGATGTTACCCAATAGCCCTAATCCGGACTTTCGCAGGTCCCATACTTTGGCAGTATCTTCTCCTAGTATCAATGGATGATGATCCCCAAGGTTCAGACTTTTCAGTTCATTGGTAAGTGCTTCTGCCACCGCTTTTACTTCTTCAATAGTATCCTTTTTGAATTCCACAATCAGGATGGCGTGGGGATCTCCTTTAACAAAAAACCTGTTCTCCCTTTGGCCGATATTTTCTTTTGTGCATTCCAGGATGTAGTGATCCATTAATTCAGAAGCAGTGGGATTATATTTGAGGGCTATGATATTTGCCTCCAATAGCTTCCGCATCGAATCAAAATGGACACAAAGCAATCCAATAGTGGGAGGCGGGAGCGGGTCAATAGCCAGTTTCGCTTCCGTGATCATTGCCAATGTACCTTCTGAGCCAGCTATAAGTTTGCAGAAGTTAAATGGCGTATCGTTATTTACTAGTGGGTCTGATTCTTTTAAAATATCAATGGCATATCCTGTATTTCTTCTATTGATTTCAGGTTTGGGGTATTCCCTGTCAATTTCCTCCTGGGTATCAGGATCAGATAGCATAAAAAATGTGGACTGGTAAATCTCCTGCTCCATCTTTTCACAATTCTCCCCGTCACATTTCTTATGAAATTCTTCAGTGGAAAGCGGCATGAATGACACCTTAGAGCCATCGCTAAGATAGGTTGTAACTTCCAACAGCCTGTCCCTGGTGCTTCCATAAACTATTGAATTTGCGCCACAGGAATTATTACCGATCATCCCCCCTATCATGGCCCTGTTGGCAGTTGAAGTTTCCGGGCCGAAGAGAAACCCGTATTTTTTCAGGTGCATATTCAGTTCATCCCTGATAACTCCCGGCTGAACCCTTACCCAACCCTCTTCTTGGTTCACTTCCAGGATTTTTGTGAAATGCCTGGAGACATCCATCACTATCCCCTGCCCTACACATTGACCAGCAAGTGAGGTGCCAGCAGCACGGGGTAATATTGAGGTATTGTGCTTTTTAGCAAAAAGTATAAGCTTCCTGATATCCTCATCCACCTTTGGGTAGGCCACAGCCAAAGGGAGCTCCCGGTAAACTGAGGCATCAGTAGCATACAGAACCCTCATGGTATGGTTCCAATGAACATCCCCTTGAAGCTCTTTTGCCAATAATTTAAAATCCTGGTCTGAAATCAAAATTGAACTTGGTTTAGGATGATTAAATTTAAAGGATTGCCACAATAATATATAAAAGTTACCGAAGGTTTTTTATTGGATGGTTCTGATTATTATCTTCGTAGCGAAAATCATGAACAGGAAAAGACAATTTCGATTATATCTATGTTTTATTTTGTTGATTTTTGTCCTTTCTTCATGTGCCGCTGCAAAAAAGAGAAAGGCCAGGGAAAGGAAAATAAATTCTGTTATTGGTAAAGCAAAAACTTACATAGGCACTCCCTATAAATGGGGTGGGACAACCCGTGCCGGGATGGATTGCTCCGGACTTTTGCTCAATGCTTTCAGGACTATTGATTATCCTATCCCCAGGACTTCGGAAGCCCAGAGTAAAATTGGTGAGAAGGTCAAAAAGAAAAAAGTGGAACCGGGGGATTTGGTGTTTTTTGCAACGGGGAAGAAGAAGCGAAAAATCACCCATGTAGGCCTGGTCACTTCAGTCCGTGGAGAAAAAGTCAAGTTTATCCATGCTTCTACCAGTTTGGGGGTAAGTGAAGCCGATCTGTTTTCCAAGTATTGGAATAAACGGTATCGTGGTGCAAGAAGGCCGTTTTGAATTAGGGAAAGTTATCTTAAAAATTTCGAAAGAGATTCCTTCTGTAGGGCATAACACAAATTCGTTACACTTCCTTGGATAAACTTCCATAAACAATGAATAAGAAATAGGTATTTTGCTGTTGTAATGGACGACGTCCGCCGAAGCCCATGCAGTTGTAGAAAGGTGTGGTAATTGGTCAGTAAATAGAAGCCCGCCTTCGTCACTTCGGCGGGCGAATACCCTTCATGAGACCAATAGTTTGTGATGAAGTTTACAAAAAATGTCTTTTTGAAAATGCCCTCCCAGAACCTGATTTTAGATATTTCTCAAAATAATAGGCCTTGTATTTATTATTGAAAGCAGTGCAGACAACTAATTCAACAGGTAATTTATGTTTTGTTGATTTTACATATCGGTTTTCATGTGCATCAAGTCTTTGTTTTAGGTTTGAAGTACAGCCCACATAATGGGTATTGTCTTTGCATTTCAAAATATAAACATACCACATAGCTATATAGTTTTTGTAGTGGACGTCGTCCACCGAAGCCCGTCTAGAGTTGCTAAATGGTGTGGGAAATAAGATCAAAATAGAAGCCGCCTCCGTCCCGAGACCGGGACTATGGCGGGCGAAGGTGGAGCATATCGGATTCGAACCGATGACCCCTACGCTGCCAGCGTAGTGCTCTAGCCAGCTGAGCTAATGCCCCATTTTACTATCCTAAAAATGGAGTGCAAATATATCCAATTCAATAAAATAAATGAACTTCTGTAGAAATGTTTATACAAAACAATCGAAACTCGAAACCCAAAACCAGAAACTTTCTGCTTTTAGATACGTATCTTTGTAAGCTACATTGTGTTCTTTGAAAATATTGGGGCCGACTGGACTTGACAGTAAGTGATCACCAGTTGTTAGCATGCCGGGTGTTGTGAGTATTACCTGTAACAAAACTCTCAAACCAATAATTGGCGATAATAAATACGCCCTAGCAGCATAATTTAGAATTATCTGCTTAGTGTCTCATTAGCCTTTCGTTCCACTGGGCTAAATTTTGAGGCATCGATCCGTGGAACTAGCCCGTACAGGGTTGTGATGTACAGGCGAAATTAATCGCAACTAAGAATTAGCTCAGGCTGTCGCTGGCCTTGCTTTTTCCGACAACCAACCAACGAATAAGCATGTAGAAGACCACTGGTTTCCTTAGCTGGACGAGGGTTCGAATCCCTCCGGCTCCACCTTCGCCCGCCGAATCCGCCAACTGGCGGAGAAGGCGGGCTTCTATTAACTAATTTAATTACCACACCTTTCTGCAACTTGCACGGGCTTCGGTGGACACCGTCCACCCGAAAAAAGTCTACTGCTATGTGGTATGTATATATTTTAAAATGTGCTGATGGTACTCATTATGTCGGGTGTACATCAAACTTAAAACAAAGACTTGCTGCGCATAAAAGCGAATCTGTGAAATCTACAAAACATAAATTACTGATAGAGTTAATAGTATGTACCGCATTTAAGGATAAGTATAAAGCTTTTTATTTTGAAAAATACTTGAAGTCAGGATCAGGAAGGGTATTTTCCAAAAGACATCTTTTGTAAATTTCGCTCAAAGTTGTCAGGCTCATAGAA
>CBDVAV010000230.1:0-7379 GCA_965372055.1 uncultured bacterium
CTGGGTACAGCCGCAGAACCTATTGAAGCCAGGGTTGCAGTAAGCACAATTGTAAGTTGCTGCCCCAGGTTTAGGTCTACCATATGCATTTGAGCCATGAATATAACAGCTACTGCTTGGTACAAACTGGTGCCATCCATATTGACTGTAGCTCCAATCGGCAACACGAAACTGCTCACATTCTTCGATACACCCATGTTTTTTTCTACACATATCATTGTCTCGGGCAGGGTCGCAGCACTGGAGCTGGTTGAAAAGGCAAGAAATTGAGCGGGACTTATGTTCTTGAAAAAGGATCTATAATTAATCTTTTTAATAAAAGTTGTCACAATTGCAGGATAAAAAACGGCTACTAGAAATACAAGCCCTGCAAACAAAGTCAGGGAATAAGATCCCAAACCTTTAAAAATCTCAAATACCTGGGCTGGAGTGTCCGCCATTTTAGCAACAACACCAGCCAGTAAAGCGAAGACGAAAAATGGGGCGGCCTTCATTACAATTTCCACCATTTTTAGAAAAACCGAATTAAGGCCCCCGATAAATTCAATCACTGGTTTTGACTGTGCCGGAGGGATAAGTATCAGGGTGATACCGCAGAAAATAGCAAAAAATATGACCTGTAACATTAATTTATTATCAGAAATAGACAGTATGATATTTTCAGGAACCATCTCTACTAAAAATTTTAAAGGGGATTCGCTTTTACTATTTTGTGTGTCTGATCCTGTATCTGCATCCACCTCTTGTGTTACTTGATTTCCGGTTGCTTCAGCTACTT
This sequence comes from uncultured bacterium, assembly GCA_965372055.1. Classification (GTDB taxonomy): domain Bacteria; phylum Bacteroidota; class Bacteroidia; order Cytophagales; family Cyclobacteriaceae; genus CBDVAV01. Next base: position 779 of record CBDVAV010000230.1, read on the forward strand.
CCTTACTGTAATTTGGATCTGAAAGAAGATTCTTACCATCCAAAATTTCCACTCCATCCGTTTCGCTTACCCATATTTCATATTGAATCCGGTTCTTGATCCTTTGCTGCTCGTTTATAAAATCACCAGGACGTACTGTATTTACCAATACCAGTCCAATACCTACGGCTGAAACAGTAGTAATTAAATAGAGGGTTAGGGTTTTTGCACCCATCTTACCCAGTTTTGAAATATCCGTTAAACTTGAAACGCCACCAATAATTGAAAATAAAACCAAAGGCACCGCGATAAACTTAAGCAGTCTGATAAATATTGTTCCAAATGGATCGATCCAGTTGATGGTGAATTCATTCCATCCCATGTAACTTGATGCAAAGGCCCAAATAATACCAGCGACCAACCCGATCATGATTTTAATATGTAAAGGCAATTTTTTCATATGTTTAACAGTGTTAATCGCGCAATTTAGAGCATTGGGCTATTAAATAAAAGTCGACTATTACAAGGGCAGCTAAAGCTTCTACAATCGGGACTGCTCTTGGCACTACACATGGGTCGTGCCTCCCTCTACCTTTTATTACAACCCCTTCACCATCAACATTCACGCTTTCCTGATCTTTCATGATTGTGGCTACAGGCTTAAATGCAACCCTGAAGTAAATATCTTCACCATTGGAAATGCCCCCCTGTATACCTCCCGAATAATTTGTTCTGGTCTTTATCTGATTTTCAACAATATAAAATGCATCATTATGCTCTGAGCCTAACATCTTCGATCCTTCAAAACCACTTCCAAACTCAAAGCCCTTAACTGCATTTATTGATAGCATAGCCTTGCCCAGTTCTGCATGCAGTTTGTGGAACACAGGTTCTCCGATCCCAACTGGGGTTCCGGTAACTACTGCCGTAATAACACCCCCCACTGTATCCCCTTGTTTTTTGGTTTTCTCGATTAACCCTATCATTTTATTGGCGGTTTCTATATCAGGGCATCTCACTATACTACTTTCCGTTTGACTGTGGCTTAGTTGGTGATAAGGAAGCGGGCATTTGATTTCACCTACTTCAGAAACGTAGGCGTTTATTTTAACTCCCAGATTATTCAAGATCAATTTTGCGATGGCACCTGAAGCAACCCAATTTACAGTCTCCCTTGCAGAACTTCTTCCCCCTCCCCGATAATCCCTTGTGCCAAATTTCTGTTGATATGTAAAATCGGCATGAGAAGGCCGGAATTTATCGGCGATATGAGTATAATCTTTACTTCTGATATCTTTGTTTTTTATCAAAATACATATAGGAGTACCTGTGGTTTTTCCTTCGAAAATTCCTGAAAGTATCTCAAACTCATCTTTTTCTTTTCTTCCTGTAGTGATCTTTGATTGACCGGGCTTTCTTCTGTCCAGTTCGGTTTGTATAAATTTACTGTCTATTTCAATTCCTGCCGGACATCCATCTATTATAACACCCATGGATGGTCCATGGGATTCACCGAAAGTCGTAATTCTAAATAAATTCCCCAGTGAGTTAAACATTAGAGATGAAATTAATTAAGAAGGGCTAAAGTAGGAAAAGAAGGCCAGATTTACGAATGGATAAGATTTTTCCTGTGTGATGATTATTTTTTAAAGACGATGACAACAGCTGAAAGCAACATCAACAATACAATGATGTTGGCGTAGATTCTCATGTCAGCAAGCGCATTGATATTTCTCAAAGTGTTATCCTCAAACTCTATTTTATCATAAAACTCACCGAGGTCATTGGCCATGATGGTCTGGTTCTTTTTACTTTCCCCAATGGCCCGAATGGTTATGGTTGAAGTTAGCGTATCATAGGCTTCTTCCTCGGGATTAAAATATATCCAACTGAAATAGTTTCCCAAGTCATACTCGCCTGGTTCATTGGGCAATCCATAATACCTGAATGATTTTGTGCCTGTCACTCGGTTGTTCCTACGATTGATGTTTTGCACGACATTAGGATCATAGAAATCAAAGTTGTCATCTTCGGCAATTTCGGGTTTTGGGATAGAAGCTATATTACCTTTACCATATATGTTAAACTGGTAATTAAAGCTTTGTCCTGTAATTATTTCCTTTTGGCTGATTTTCTCTTCAATTTCAAATTCTCCAACGGGCACCTTGTCCATCAAGGGATGTGGAGGAAGGCTTTTCACGGTTACAGATTTTGGCTTTGAGTAGAAGCTCTTAAAATTCTCTTGGCGGTTTCTGCCAAAGAAAGACGGGTTTTTTGCTACTCTGTATTTTATCATTTCAAGTCCCACGGAGGGGAAATTAACTGGTTCCAGATTTAATGGAAAGTATGTGGCCTGATAAATCCTGTATTGCGTATAGCGCTTATTATTTATTGTAATAGGCTCTCCGTTAATGTTTTCTATATTGAAATTTTCTTCCCAGCATGTAGATGGCTTTATTTTTTTCAAGATCTTAGAAAGTTGTTTTCCCAATTCATGAAATTGAAGCGGGGCCCGGTTGCTTTCGGCAACATAAAAAGAAAGGCTGGTATTGAAGCCTTCCCCTATAAATACTTCATTTTTATCTGTTGTCAAGGCAAGAAAAGCATCGTCCTTGATATCAATAAATTCTGTGGTTCGGTCTTTTCGCGGGAATAAATCATCAAACGGATCCCGGAAAGGATTTCGCCTTGATCTCTCCCGTGGAGCGCCGATTACTATCGTAGCCCCAGGACTGCTCACTTTTTTTCCATTGATGGTCATAGTGAATGGTTTCAAAACAAATCTCCCCTGCTTATCGGGAAGATAATTCTGGATAATACTCTGACTGGAAGTAACCTGCCCGTTTATTATATTGGTAGAAGAGGAAGAAGATGTTCCCCTTTTGGTAAATGAAGTGATATCAGGAAAATTATCATAACTTTTTAATCGGTCGTTTTCTATTTTAATAGTGATGGTAAAAAACTGATTTACCGGTATTTCTGCCTTGCCAATGACAATACTTACTTCCTGTGCCATTATTTTGAAGCACAGTATTAAAACAATGAATGAAATGCCAACCTTGGTGAAGTTTCCCATTCTATCCTCAACCTTATTATTGCAAACGATTTAACTCACAAAAATGAAGGATTTATTTTGACATTAAAAGAAAATTTGTTAAATTAAAAATCACTTTTCCTACAACTTGATTACTGTTTATTACTGTAAAACATTCAGAATAGTTGCAAAAAGTAAACAAAAGTTCAATGCTGGATTATTTTAAAACAATACTCAAAAAAGTGAGTTTTGACACCATGTTATTTGAGAAAGAATTGAAGAAAGCCATTAAATCGTTAATCGATACAGAGATTAATGAATTAAGGAAATGGTGTTATAAGCACTTTGGCCATGTGCATGGCCCTGTGTTAGAGCGGTGTTTTGTTACCGCGTAAACTGAATTTGATGCAGCATACTATGGGCAATGCTATTGCCCTGCAAAAGTAATATTTCTTTTCAGCCCTGAAAAGGTAGTTCTCCGTATAGCCGATTTTTCAAATAACTGGGCAAATATTGCTTCAGTCATTTCAATCCACTCTTGTTTTTCGAGATTCATAACTTTTTTGGAAGGAAGGAATGATGTCTCATCGTGAGGCATGGAAAACCTGTTCCATGGACAAACATCCTGGCAAATGTCGCAACCGAAGATCCAATCATTGAACTTTCCTTGTATTTCAGGGGGTATCCTGTCTTTTAATTCAATAGTGAAATATGAGATGCATTTGCTTCCGTCCACAACATAAGGTTCAGGTATTGCATCGGTGGGGCAAGCATCGATGCATTTGGTACAAGTCCCGCAATAATCCTTAATTGGCTGGTCATGCTCAAGTGGTATATCAAGGATCAACTCTGCAATAAAAAAGAAGCTGCCTTTATCTTTATTTATTAGAAGGCTGTTTTTCCCAATCCAGCCCACTCCACTTCGCATTGCCCATACCCTTTCCAAAACCGGGGCAGAATCCACAAACACACGGCCATTGATTTGGCCTATTTTATTTGTAACCCTCTCCATTAGTTCTTTCAACTTCCTCTTGATCACAAAATGATAGTCCTCCCCGTAGGCATATTTTGATAATTTGAAATTATTTTTCGCCTTTAATTGATGAGGAGGAAAGTAATTGTAAAGCAATGTAATAACAGATTTTGCACCCTGTACAAGTTTGGTAGGGTCTAATCGTTTTTCGAAGTGATTTTCCATGTACTTCATCTCCCCGTGCATGCCTTTGTTCAACCATTCCTCAAGTTTGGGGGCTTCTTCTTCCAGGAATTCGGCCTTTGCTATACCGCAAAAATCGAATCCAAGTTCTAAAGCTGTAGATTTTATAAAATCAGTATTGTGTTTCGTATTTCGAGTCATTGACTCTCAATCAAATAATCCAGCAGTTTTACCAGGAGGCAGGATATTCAAGTGCTTATAGGCCAGGGCTGTTGCTTCTCTTCCCCTGGCTGTCCTTTTTACATAACCTTCCTGGATCAAGAAGGGTTCGTACATTTCTTCTATGGTTTCTGCTTCTTCGCTGCAGGCTGTTGCAATGGTGGAAATCCCGACTGGCCCCCCGCTAAATTTTTTAATAATTGTCGATAGAATGCGGTTATCCATTTCATCCAGCCCATTCTGATCAACCTCCAATGCTTTGAGAGCCACTTCCGCAATCGATTTATCGATATGTCCATCTCCCTTTATTTCCGCGAAATCACGGGTACGTCTAAGTAAGGTGTTACATATCCTTGGAGTTCCACGGCTTCGCCGGGCTATTTCATAGGCTGCCTCATCATCGATATTGGTCCCAAGAATGTTTGCTGATCGCAATACAATCCGGGTTAGAAGTTTTGCTTCATAGTATCCCAATCTGGCATTGATCCCAAATCGTGCCCGCAAGGGAGCAGTTAACAACCCTGCCCTTGTTGTAGCCCCGATCAAAGTAAAAGGACTTAACGATATTTGTACACTTCTAGCACTGGGGCCGGAATCCAGCATGATATCTATTTTAAAGTCTTCCATGGCAGCGTACAGGTACTCTTCAACCACGGGATTCAAGCGATGGATCTCATCAATGAATAACACATCGTAATCTTCCAGGTTCGTTAACAATCCTGCCAAGTCTCCTGGCTTATCAAGGATAGGGCCTGAAGATACTTTAATATTGGTATTGAGTTCATTGGCAATAATGTGCGATAAAGTGGTTTTGCCCAGTCCAGGAGGGCCGTGCAGTAAAACGTGATCCAAGGCTTCTCCCCGCTTTTTTGCAGCCTGAACAAAAATCTTAATGTTATCGATTACTTTAAACTGTCCTGTAAAATCGTCAAAATTCAACGGTCTCAAGGTCATTTCCATTTCCTTGTCAGCTGGGCTCAAGTTATGGGCATCACCACTTAAGTAATCTTCGCGCATGCTTTATTGTTTGCACTAAAATAATCAATTAGGTTCAGATGAAGAACTACCAAATGCCTTCTTTTAGTTTGCTTGTTTGTTGATTGGTTAATTTTATAAATTTCAAGAATGTTATTTCAGTTAAATTCATTTCTTCTGGATAATACTCTTTGGAAATTACTGTGCAAATATTGTTGGTAATATTATTTTTGAGTCATGATTAAAGATTTAATGCATCGTAGCAGGATATTTCCTTTGATATTATTGCTGGTGGTTTTTGTAGTATGGAAAGTCAGGCAAAAGGGAAAATCAGACTTTGTCAGCTTTTCTGGGCTTACAATGGGTTCCATCACCTACAACATCAAGTATATGGATAAAAAAGGCAGGGACTTTAAGCCACAGGTAGATTCGATACTTGAGGACTTTAATAAATCATTGAACCATTATCGACCAGATTCTGAAATTTCACTATTTAATACTGATACGATTTTCTATTTTAAGTCTCCTTATTTTTATCCTGTACTTAAAAAAAGTAAAGAGGCATATATGTTAACTGATGGGGCATTTGATCCAACAATCGGTCAACTGATCAACGCTTGGGGGTTCGGGCCGGAGGCTGGGCAGCAAATGGATAGCTCAATGATAGATTCCCTAAAGCAGTTGGTTTATTTTGAAAATATTACTTTCAATAAAGACATGGTAAAGAAGGAAAAATCAGGGATAAAGCTTGATTTCAGTGCTATAGCCAAAGGATATGCAGTAGATGTAATCGTGGATTATTTGAGAGAGCAGGGGATTGAGCATTTATTTGTGGAAATTGGTGGTGAATTGGCTTGTAATGGTGAAAATAAAGAAGGCAATCCATGGGTGATTGGTATTATAGATCCCAGGTCTGATCTGATAAAACGGGAAACATTCGCATCATTAAATATTTCCGGTAAGGCAATAGCCACCTCCGCTAATAATTATAATTATATAGTAAGAGAAGGGATTAGGTATGTGCATACAATTGACCCAGCTTCTGGTTATCCTATTCAAAGCAATTTACTTAGTGCAACAGTTGTAGCCCCGGATTGCATGACCGCGGATGCATTTGCCACGGCTTTCATGGTAATGGGATTAGAGAAATCCATTGATTTACTTGAAAGGGAGAATAGATTAAATGGGATTTTGATTTATAATGACCAGGAAGGGATCAAAACATATGTTTCGGAGGA
>CBDVAV010000231.1:0-7379 GCA_965372055.1 uncultured bacterium
GTTGGTGATTAACCAATTTCTGAAATTTGAAGAATTTGTATTCCCGGAACCCCAACCACTGCTTGGATAGGCCCCACTGCTATAGTAATCAAAGCTGTCTTTATATTGAGATAATAAGGCTTTATCGGCTTCCCATAGATCTATTTCATTCTTTATTGAGTATACCTGGGTATTAAGCAGATTGATTTTTCTCTCTTCTACATTAATCTCTTCATCAATTTTTGCAAGCTTGTCTTCAATCAAAGGATAGAAGCCTTTATCATTCTCCAGGTATGGTGATTTGTCTTCGTATTTTTTCCTGGACAATTCTGAAAACCGTTTGTTTTCAAAGAGGCTTTTCCTTAGCCAACCTTCTACCTTTTTCCATACTGTATCATTCTCAAGTTCCTCATCTGGGTGTATATCAATCGGTGCAAAATCTTTATAACCTGCAATACCTCCAACAATGTAAAAATCATAGCCTAACTCCTTGATATGGTCGGGCACATTTTCTTCACGGACCATGTAACCTGCAACCCTCATTTCCTGAAATAATATATTCTTTTCTTCCGCCAGTTGTTCGAATTTGTCCTGCGCTATCAAATATTTCTTTCTATACTCGGTAATCTTTGAGTCGTGTTCTTCATAGTCAACTTCTTGGGGATATGCTCCATCATTTTCAAGATCGTCTAGTACTGTTTGATATCGTTTAACATCATTCTGTGCCAGTTTTTGTGCATCTAAAATATTTTTGTATTCATTATACCACCTTTTGGGGCGATAGTCCAATAGTACGGATATTGAAGTCTTATTTGAAAAGTCCTTCTCTTTGGGTCTGCTTAATTGTGAATTTAAAAACAGGTTTGAGTAGAAAGAATCCAGAGAGACTTTAAAACCTTCCTTGAATTCAACAATAGATTTTGTTTTTGGTGGTTTAATATTTAAAGTGTCTTTAATTCTTATTTCATTTTCTGATATTGGTATAATTGTTTCAATTGGATCTTGACTGATGATTTCTGGCAATTTTTGAGTTATTGTATCTCCGGTAAAACTTTGCGGAATGGTTGATGCCTTGCTTTGGTCTGTGGCAATAAGGGAAATGAATTCAGAATCTGTATTGTTTTGACTGTATAAACCGATCTGGCTTTCTTTTTGAAGTGATGCATCTGGCCAGTCATATAATAACTTATTATTTGCATTAATTATTAAATTATCAGTCCCTTTTATTACAGAAAATATTAGTTCTTGTGGTTTTTGGTTGGTATAAGTTTCTTTACACATGAACCGTTTAACATTGTTCTTGACTTCCAAAACAGCCAGGTCGTAATCAGGGGAGGTGTCACTTTTTTGGTCTATTAATACTACATTATAGTTATCCGGGTCTAGGTAGTTGAAGACCATACCGGAAACGTAGATAGAACCAGGTTTGAGGCGGACAGAAATGTTCGACTGATTGCTAATTACTTTGGCTTTGTTTATCAACAAAGTTCCAGTCCCTGACTGGGTGCTGCCAATTCTTTTGTTTTGAGTTAATATCCCCTCATTATTTAATTTCCATTCTGCATCTCTTTTACCAAATGTAATAGATTCCCAGGATGACAAATCTTGATCTGGCAGTAAAGTGATTCCATTCTGATTCGTTTCTATTGCTTCCATTCTTCTTAACTTTAGTTCTACAATTTTTTTCTAAGGCCTGAAAATCTAAAGAATATATAGGCCTCAAAAATTGAATTTCACTTTAGTTGTTTAGAGTTTTGCGAATAGCCGTAAGCTCTATACGTATTAATACTTATAGATATTTAAATACGAGGCAATATTTGCAAATGGTTAGTCGATCATTTGCGATTTATGCAAAAGAATTAATTAATATTTATTTGCTAACAAGGAATACTTAGGTGATTCCGTAATTTGCTTAGGACAGTTTCTTCCTCAATCAAATGCATGCAGGCCCAATCCCCACGGTAACATGGCTTGTTGCCAAACACCGAACAAGGCCTGCAGGGGAGTTCCTCCACAGAAACTTGTATCATTTGGTCTTCATCACTTTGTAAAAATGGGCCAAACCCTGCATTGTTATGGGTTCCTCCCCAGATAGATATTACTTTGGTGCCTACCAAAGCGGCCAGGTGCATATTGGCAGAATCCATGCTCAACATAACATCCATCTGCTCCATAAGTGCCAATTCCTCTTCAAGGGGGAATTTTCCAACAACAGATGTAACATTGTCATTCTCGGCAACTATTCTTTCGGATGGCTTTTTTTCTTCTTCCCCACCTCCAAATAAATATACCTCGATCCCATTTCCAGCGCTTTCCCTGATAATGTTTTCCATTTTTTCCAATGGGTACATCTTTTGCCTATGTTTAGCGAAAGGAGCTATTCCGACTTTTCTCCCTCTATGGTTACCCAATAATTGCCGGGCGTTATCAGATAATTTAAAGATATTGGTAAGGGGTTTGGCCTGGTCAAGATTTAAAGTCAATCCATAATCCTTAAATGTCTTTGCATACCTTTCCAAAGTAGAGGTAAGGGGTTTGAATTCTTTATTGTTTTTCCTGGTCAATGCTTTTTTTTCAGTTCTTCCTTTATCAATAGAGAAAACCTTGATTCCTATCCTTTTCAAGAGAAGCCTTAAAACCTTCGACCTTAATACATCGTGGAGATCAAAAACAGCTTCCCAGGAAGCTATTTTCCTTAATTCCTTGGAAAGCCTGTATAACCCGGTCAGCCCTTTGTGATTTCCCTTTAAATCGGGATTTATAATTTGAATTGGTAACTCTTTGAATAACGGATTGAAGTCTTTTTTGGTGAGGACAGATATTCTCAAATTATCATTTTGGCTGATCAGTGCTTTTAATACAGGTACTGTAAGTGCTACATCACCCATGGAGGAAAGCCTGATCACCAGGATGTCCCTCATGGTGAACTGGAAGGTTTTCTAAGCATTGGGTTCAACTCCTCATCGTTGTACATTTTCATTTGCTTATACACTTTCATAATATAAGTGCCGGAAGCCAAATCATTAATTAATTCATCCAAGGCCTGGGTAAGGTCCCTGTGTTGTGCAAGGAGTAGGTCCACTTTTAATTTACATTTTCTAAGATGGTCCTCATCAGCATCATCGCGCTCCAATTCCTCTTTAAAATGATAAAGTTTCAAATTGAGGATTGATAGGCGGTCAATCGCCCAGGCTGGTGTTTCCGTATTCAATCTGGCACCGGGTTGGGGATTAACATGACTGAATTTTGCAAAAAAGTAATCATCGATTTCCTCCACGATATCGGTTCTTCTTTGATTGGAGGCATCTATTTCCCTTTTGATGGCCAGTGCTTTTCCCGGATCAATGTCTTTTACACGGATCGAATCTTCAAGGTGCCACTGGACAGTATCTATCCAGTTTTTTTGATATAGCAATCCCTCGATGCTATCCTTGGTGTAAGGGCTATAGCATTCTGCATTTATGTCTTCGGATACATGGTAGGCTTCAATGCTTTCCATTAAGATTCTATTGAATAAATCACTGCTAAGTGCCATATGGACTAGTTATGATCAGTAAAGCTACCAAATGTGTTATTCATTCCAAAGAATAGCCTAACTGTAAAATAATAACTTTATGTTATTGCAAGGGTTATCATATTTCAATAATAAAAATATTTTAAATCGTGGTGTAGAAAAAAAATATAAAAAGAGGCTATCTTCATTTTTCTTAATAATATTTACCATGAGTTTTAGATCAAATGCTACTAAAGTGAAAATCATAAACGTTCAAATATTAATATTCATTGCATTACTATCCAGTTGTGATACAACCGAAACCCATCAATCCAATCTTGCTGAAATCTTAAAAAATGATTGGGATTTTCAAATCAAAGAGAATCCCTTATTTGCTACTTCTGCAGGTGTGCACGATTATAACCATCTGCTTCCTTCGGTCGCTTCTGAAGACCAGCAACGAAGGAATTTATATAACCAGGCACTTTTAGGGGAAATCAATGCAATAGATATAGAAACCCTGGAGAAAAATGAGTGGGTCAATTACCAGCTTTTCAAATATCAATTGGAGAACAGACTGGCTAATTTCAAATTCAAAGCTTATTTGATACCAATACAGGCAGATGGTGGGTTTCATACTGGCTTTGCCAGACTGCGTTTTAATGTTCCCCTAAAAACTGAAAGTGATTATGATAACTATATCAGCAGATTGCTTGCCTATCCCGAATATGTGAATCAACATATTGAGTTAATGAGGCTGGGTATTGAAGAGGGGATTACCTTGCCAAAGGTTGTTCTAAATGGTTATGAAGGAACAATCTCTGGACACGTGGTAGATGATCCGGACCAAAGTGTATTCTATGAACCGTTCGAGAATTTCCCTGCAACTTTCAGCGAGGAAATTAAAAGCATGTTTATTGAGGAAGGATCTAGAGCAGTTATGGAAGGTGCTGTAGAAGGTTACAAGCAATTTTTATCCTTTATGGTTGAGGAATATATTCCCGGGGCTAGAACCACCATTGGTGCTTCGGAACTGCCAAACGGGGAGGAGTACTACAACCAGCGTCTTCAATATTTCACCACCTTGCCCATGACAGTAGAGGAAGTACACAACAAAGGATTGGAGGAGGTAGCCAGGATAAAAGCAGAAATGCAGGAAATCATTGAACAAGTAGGTTTTGAAGGTAGTTTTAAAGATTTTTTGGAGTTCTTACGTACAGATGAACGGTTTTATGCGAAGACCCCCGAGGAACTGTTAAAGGAAGCTACCTATATCGCAAAAAAAATGGACGGGAAATTACCATCCTTATTTGGCAAGCTCCCCCGGTTGCCTTATGGTGTGGAACCGGTTCCTGATGAAATCGCCCCAAAATATACAGGAGGAAGATATGTTCCCGCACCTAAGGGTGGCACAAGGGCTGGATATTACTGGGTCAATACCTACAAACTGGAAAACCGGCCTCTCTATGTTATGGAATCCCTTACTTTACATGAGGCGGTGCCAGGACACCACTTGCAGGGATCCTTGTCAAGGGAGCTTGAGAATTTGCCCGATTTTAGAAGCAGGATGTATATTTCTGCCTTTGGAGAGGGGTGGGGGCTTTATTCTGAATGGCTTGGGCTTGAAGCGGGGTTTTACCAGGATCCTTACTCTAATTTTGGCAGGCTTACTTATGAAATGTGGAGGGCTTGCAGGTTGGTTGTGGATACCGGAATCCATGCCAAAGGCTGGACCCGTGACCAAGTGATCAATTATTTGTCAGAAAATACTGCATTATCAATTCATGAGATCACCACCGAAACTGATAGGTATATTGCCTGGCCTGGTCAGGCGTTATCATACAAAATAGGTGAAATGACTATCAAAAGATTACGACAAAAAGCCGAGGAAGAACTGGGGGAAAGTTTTGATGTGAGGGAGTTCCATGATAAAGTACTGGAAAACGGTGCAGTAACTTTACCTATTTTGGAACAGATCATCGATGATTATATATCGTTTAAAAGCAAAAGATAAATAAAGAATTAAATACATGTTCAATAAAGCAATTTATCAAAATAGAAGGAAAAGGTTAAAGGAAATTATTAATGATGGATTGGTGTTGCTACCAGGCAATGATTTGATGGCAATGAATTATCCGGACAATCACTTCCACTTCAGGCAGGACAGCAGTTTTCTATATTATTTTGGATTGGATCATCCCGGTATGATTGGTATTATCGACATTGATAATGACAATGATATACTTTTCGGCAAGAAACCCACCATGGAAGATGTAATCTGGTCTGGGGATCAACCTACTTTAGATGAGTTGGGGAATAGTGTTGGTGTTATTAATACAAAGGAAGTTACAGATCTTAAATCAGTAATAGAAACAGCACAAAATCACAAACGAAAAATACATTTTCTACCAACCTATCAGGGCGGTCAACAAATCAAATTATCGAATTGGTTGAAAATAAATGTGGGGGAAGTTGAACAGGGGGTTTCGATAGATTTAATCAAAGCTGTTATATCCCAGAGATCTTTCAAATCAGAAGAGGAAGTTGTTGAATTGGACAAGGCTGTGGACATTACCGCAGACATGCATCTTACTGCCATGAGACAAGCAGTAGCAGGTAAAACGGAAATGGAAATCACAGGTGCTATTCATGGTGTGGCTGTATCAGGGGGAGGTGAATTGTCTTTTCCTATCATCCTAACGATCAATGGCCAAACACTGCACAATCACTATCATGGCAACACGCTTAAAGATGGACAACTATTATTGGTAGATGCTGGAGCAGAAGCTACCTCACGATATGCCGGGGATATGACCAGGACTTTTCCAGTGTCAGGAAAGTTCACCCAAAAGCAGAAGGAGGTTTACCAGATTGTGCTGGATGCACAAAGCTTGGTGATAGGGAAAATGCAACCTGGGGTTAGTTTTTTGGATATCCATCTACATGCCTGTAAAATAATTGCCAATGGATTAATGGAATTGGGATTGATGAAAGGTGATGTTGATGAAGCTGTAAATCAGGGAGTTCATGCCTTGTTCATGCCTCACGGATTGGGCCATATGATGGGACTGGACGTTCATGATATGGAGGGTTTGGGCGAAGATTATGTAGGTTATACAGACACTCTTAAGCGAAGTGACCAATTTGGATTGGTTTCATTAAGGTTGGCCAAGGAGTTAGAAACCGGCTTTGTCGTAACCAATGAGCCTGGGATTTATTTCATTCCCAAACTAATTGATAAATGGAAAATCCAAGGCTTGCAAACCGACTTTATAAATTATGACAAACTGGAAGAGTACAAAGACTTTGGTGGTATTAGGATTGAAGAAGACTTTTTAATTACTGAGGATGGTTGCAGAAGACTTGGTAAACCTGTACCCAAGACAATTGAAGATGTGGAATCCCTTCGTCAGGAATCATTGGCTTAGATGAAGTGATTTTTTTAAGAATGGAAAAAAGGGTTTATCTAAAAAGTGGCTTCCGTTGCGTTGGTAATGAATTAGCCGGTCAAGACTTAATGACAACAGTGAACCTCTACTTTTAGACACCCCCCCGAAACCAACTTCACTGAATCAAATTCACAATAACCAACTTGTGGATTTTGCAGGGGCAACCCCTTTCATTCTCATGTAAATGGTAATCTTACCCTGTTCCCGGTGTAAGTGATGTTCGGTTAGCATTAACAATTCCAATTTAGTCAAGGATTGGCCAAAGAATGAGATCTCTTTTTCAAACTCCGTGATGTTGAGGATGTTTTCTATGGCAAAATCAAAAGATTGCTCCAGGTCAGCAATTATTGCTTCTTTACCGGATACATTGTTTAGTGTGTTTTGATTGGCATATTTAGCATCTTTTCCTACCAAACTCCCTACAAAAAACCTGTTTGCTGTGGCAATGTGTTTAATCT
>CBDVAV010000232.1:0-7360 GCA_965372055.1 uncultured bacterium
TAAAGTACTCATTGTTATCAAGTGGTAAATAGGCTTTGGTAATCGTTTGTCCAAATTTATATGATCCCTTTTCTGGAGAAACTTCTTCCATCAATATTTTAAAAAGCGTAGAAATCGCCAGGCTATCGCCCAGAAAGGCAATCTTGTCACCCTTATTAACAAATATATTCAGGTCAGAGAACAGGGTACTGCTTCCTGCTTGTGAACCAAATCCTTTTATCTCAAGAATCTGATCCCCGGCTTTTCTGCTTTGATTGAATTTGATTGCCGGGTACTTTCTGGCAGAAGGTTTTATTTCATCTATATTGATTTTATCCAGAAGCTTTCTCCTGCTTGTTGCTTGTTTTGATTTACTGGCATTGGCACTAAATCGTGATATAAATTCCTGCAATTCCTTCTTTTTGTCCTCTGCTTTTTTATTGGAAGAAGAGCGCTGACTTAATGCTAGTTGACTTGCCTGGTACCAAAATGAATAATTTCCGGTAAATAATTTAATGGCACTGAAATCTATGTCGGCTACATGTGTACAAACAGTATCAATAAAGTGACGGTCGTGGGATACAACGATCACTGTGTTTTTGAAATCCAAAAGAAAATCTTCAAGCCATGAAACCGTTTGAATGTCAAGATCATTGGTGGGCTCATCCAAAATAAGGATATCTGGGTTTCCAAACAGTGCCTGTGCGAGCAAAATACGTACCTTTTGATGACCACTCAGGTCTTTCATTTGCAAGTAATGGTCTTCTTCTTTAATTCCCAGTCCACTCAATAAAATTGCTGCATCCGATTCAGCATTCCATCCATCCATTTCTGCAAATTCGCCTTCCAGCACTGATGCCCTGTTGCCATCTTCTTCGTTAAAATCTTCCTTTGCATATATGGCATCCTTTTCTTTCATGATGTCCCACAGCTTTGTGTGGCCTCTCATGACAGTATCTATTGCATTAAATTCATCAAATTCGAAATGGTCTTGTTTCAAAACGGCCATTCTTTTTCCGGGATCGAGCGTAACTTTCCCAGAATTCGGACTGATCTCCCCGGAAAGTATCTTAAGGAAAGTAGATTTTCCAGCTCCATTGGCACCTATGACCCCATAGCAATTGCCTTCCGTGAATTTTATATTTACCTCATCAAATAATACGCGTTTCCCGTATTGCAAGGAGATGTTGTGTGTTGATATCATACCCTGTCAATTTTCAGGGTGCAAAGCTATTAAATTTAATCGTGATTATGATAAATTGGAAAAAGATTGATTCTGGAAGGGCAAATGTTATTTATTGTGGTGTGTTGTTTTTTATTCTACATTAATGTGTTTAATGTTTTCATTCAAGAACAAATTATTTTTCAGTTGTTCAGGTACTTTCCAGCTCGAATTTGTCAGGTTGCAAATTATTTAACATAATTTTACTTTCCTGCGCATCTTTCGTAATAGCTAGTAGTCTTTACAAGATAAATAAACTAAACCAATGATCAGAAACTATATCCTCATCCATTTCAGGGCTTTGTACAAAAAGCCGCTGCTTTCTTTAATTAATGTAATTGGCCTTGCCATAGGGATCAGTGCTTGCCTTTTATGCTACCTCCATATTGAGCATGAACTTAGTTACGACCAGTTCAACACCAAAGCCAACCGCATTTACAGACTGGTGACCGGCGATATGGAAAGTGGCGAAGGTTGGGTAAAAGTATCAGCACCCATTCCCCCCAAACTGGCAGCCGATATTCCAGAGATAGAATCTTTCACCCGCCTGGGAAGGGTAACCTATAACCCAAAGATCACAGTAAGGTATGAAGAAAATGTATTTAATGAAGATTATTTCTATATGGCTGATCCGGCAATACTTGACATTTTTGATATACCATTAATCATTGGAGACAAAAAACAGGTACTTGCAGACCCTAACTCTGTAATTATTTCGGAAACTGTTAGCGAGAGGTTGTTCGGAGAGGAAGATCCCCTAGGTAAACTTATTGAAGTTGGCTCAGAACATAACTTCCAGGTGAGTGGTGTCTTCAGCAACATTCCGGGCAATTCGCATATTTCTTTTGATTACCTTATCAGTTTTGAAAACCTGGTAAAAATGCTGCCCGGAACAAGCCTTACAAGCAATTGGGGTCAGTTTAACTACTTTGCCTATGTTTTACTTATTGATTCTGATGTAGAGGAAGTGGCAGAAGATAAAATTGCCACCACGATTGTCCAACTGGATGGTGAAAACCAAATGAAACTTGAGGACATCAATCTTCAACCATTATCCGATATTCATTTTCAGGACAACCGTGGAAATGTAAAACAATCTTATGATTCCAAATACCTATATATATATTCGGCAGTGGCAATCGCAATACTGGTCATTTCAATCATAAATTTTATTAATCTTACTATAGCAGGTTCTACAAAACGAATTAAGGAAGTTGGCGTCCGTAAGGCAGTTGGGGCACGAAGGGATCAATTGGTTTTACAGTACATATCGGAATCTTTTCTTGTGGCCTTGATAGCCTTGATCATGGCAATTTTTCTTGCCAATTTTATATTGTTGCCAACAACTAACCAGGTATTGCAATCCCATATTGTTTTGGATTTTTCATCCCCCATACTAATTACTTATACACTAATGACTCTTTTTTTAATAAGTTTATCTTCCGGATTTTATATTGCTGTATTTGTTACTTCATTCAAACCTACCCAAGCATTAAAGGGGACTCTAAAAATAGGAAGCAAGGGCTCATTGTTTAAGAATCTGCTATTAGGCACACAATTCCTTATCTCGTTAGTGCTTATCCTGAGCAGCATTTTCATTTACCAACAATTGAATTTGTTAAAGGATCAGGATCTTGGGATAAACCCAGATCAAGTGATCAATATCGCATTGTACAATCAGGAAGCGAAGCAAAAAGCCAATTTGCTTAAATCCGAGATCAAACGGCTTCCGTGGGTACTTAATGCAACTAACACACGTTTCATTGCTGGGCAATCCACCTGGAATCAAACTGTTTGGTGGGAAGGTCAGGAGGAATCCGAAAATATGGCTGTTATTCTTGCTGATCAGGATTTTCTAAGTACCCTCGACCTAGAGCTAATTGAAGGTGAGCAGCAAGTAATCGAGTCGGAACTTTCAGAGGGCGAGATGAGATATATTCTAAATGAATCAGCCCGGGAACACATTGGTTGGCAAACCGCTTTGGGCAAATCATTTCAGGTGTTTGGCAAAAAAAGCGTGGCACCTGTTGCAGGGGTAGTAGGAGATTACAACTACCGCTCATTACATAATAATATCGCACCCGTGGTCATTGCTATTTACGGAGCTATGGCTCCTGGGCAACTTATGGTGAAAACATCAAGTACTGATTACCAGAGTACTTTAAAAGAGCTTGAAGGCATTTTTACCTCTGTTGTCCCTAACACTCCTTTTGAATACCATTTTCTTGATGACGAATTCCAACGCTTATATGAAGCAGAGAACAGAACTGGGAAAATAATTGGTTTTCTTACATTCATTGCCATAATATTGGCTTTGTTGGGATTATATGGACTGGTTTCTTTTGCTGTTCAGGAGCGTACCAAGGAAATGGCCATCAGGAAAGTGCTTGGGGTAACGTTGCCAAATGTACTTCAACTCTTAACCAAGGGTTATATCAAATTACTGATAATTGCAAATATTATAGCCGTGCCCCTAGTCTGGTATATCATTGATATGTGGCTTAACAACTTCAGTTATAGAATTGATTTGGAAGCCCTCATGTTCATTGTTGGCTCTGCCCTCGTTTGGTTATTTGTGATCATTACGGTTTCAATCAATGTATACCAAGTGAGTAAAATAGACCCTGTTGATGGACTGCGTTATGAATAGACGTTTCACAATCAATAAATTTATAAAGCATATTTATTTTGATTTTGTGATCCATATCTCCATTTGGACGTAATACATTATAGATTCTCAAGTAGATTATAACTTTAACAGTGAATTTCTACCGAAGGAGTTTTATTGATAAGTAATCCTATCAGATATGGTAAAAAACTACTTTAAGGTAGCAATCAGAAACCTAATTAAGTACAAGTCCTATTCCATCATATATATATCAGGTTTATCTGTTGGGCTAGCTTGCTTTTTCTTGATAATGATTTTTGTAAGGGATGAACTTAGTTATGACAAACATTTTACCAATGCCAATAACATTTACAGGATTTATTCTGACATCGAAACAACCAATGGTTCTCAAATAACTGCTCAATCACCTCCTGGGTGGGCACGTTATCTATTAACAGATTATCCTGAAGTAGTCAATGTAACGCGCGTTAAGCCTCCCCAACAGTGGTGGAAAGTGGTCTACGAAGAAAAAATTTTCTATGAAGCCGGATGGACATTCATTGATTCTTCAGCATTTGATATGTTTGATTTTAGGATGATCGAGGGGGATTCCAAAAAAGCATTATCCGAACCTTATCAGGTAATCCTCAATGAAAAGATGGCTTCGAAATATTTTGGGGAAGATGATCCAATTGGGAAAACCTTCCGTCTTGATAACGTTTACGATTTTACCGTTACTGGTGTCTTTGAAAAACTTCCCAACAACACCCATTTTAATTTTGATTTTCTGGCATCATTTGTCACCCTTCGTGATTCAATCTACGGAGTAGACCTTCTGCAAGTAGATAATTTTCCTTCAGCATATACTTACGTGCAACTTCAGGAAACTAGCAATCCAGCAATTTTCGAATCTAAACTACCTGCAATTATTGAGCAATATATCGGAAGCAGGGAGGAACTGGCCCAATCTGGTTATAAAATTGACGCCTATCTGCAACCTATTACAGACATCCACCTATACTCACACCTTGAGAATGAGATTCAGCCAAATACACGTATCAGCACGATATATATATTTATTGCCATCGCTCTCTTCATACTTTTAATTGCAGGAATAAATTTCATGAACCTATCCACGGCAAGATCCCTTAGAAGAGCAAAGGAAGTAGGGTTAAGGAAAACAGTTGGGGCCAACAAAATGCAATTGATGGTTCAGTTTCTTGGTGAGGCTGTACTGATATCATTTATTGCCCTGATTATTTCAATAATACTGGTGGTTATTATTTTGCCATATTTTTCAATCCTGGTAAATAAAGAAATTGATTATTCTGTTCTCCTTGATCCCATATCTATTCTTTATCTTGTTGGATTTACATTGTTAATAGGGTTATTGTCCGGACTATATCCTGCAATATTTATTTCTTCCTATAAACCCACGGAAGTACTTAAAGGTGCACCTGGGTCGACCAGGGGGAAAGGTGGGTTGTTGAGAAAAACCCTCATCGTTTTTCAGTTTGCCATTTCCATATTACTGGTAATCAACACGGGGATATTATATCGCCAAATGATGTATATCAGGGACTTTGATGTGGGATTGAATCAAGAACAAATATTAGTAGTTCAATTAACAGATCCGGTAATTAGGGCAAGATACCGTGGCTTTAAAAATCGAGTTAAACAAATTCCATCAGTTAAAAATGTTTCAGCCTCTTTTAGTGCGCCAGCAGATCTGGTGAATCAGGCAGCATTTAGAACAGTTCATGCAGCCCCGGATGAAAACTGGCTTTCTCATTATTTCGGAATTGATTTCGATTTTCTGGAAACGTTGGGAATTCAAATGGTAGCTGGCAGGGACTTGTCCCACGATAACGCCGCAGATACAATTGATGCTGTGATTTTAAATGAAACAGCAGTAAAGGCATTTGGTTGGAAGTCACCTGAAGAGGCAATTGGAGAGCAGGTGGAAATCGCGACCAATAATCCCAATGCCAGGCCCTTTAATATTATTGGGGTAGTGAAAGATTTCCATATGCAATCCGTCCATGAAAACATTTCACCAATGGTAATGAGGTATTGGAATGTGCAGGGTTTTCAATATTCTTATATTGATATTGGTTCTGAAATCAGCGGATCTCTGAAACAGGTTGAGCAAGTTTGGAACGAGGTGATGCCTAATTACCCTTTTCAATTTGCTTTTCTTGATGATAATTTCAATAAACTTTATACCACAGAGCAAACACTGGGCAAACTCCTTACTTACTTTGCAATTCTCACCATTTTTATCGCCTGTCTTGGATTATACGGGCTTGCTTCATTTACCGTGGAACAAAGGACAAAAGAGATAGGGGTAAGGAAAGTATTGGGGGCTAGTGAAAGCCAACTGGTTCTAAAACTATCAAATGAATATACGCTGCTGATTTTTGCGGCATTTATTATATCATCCCCGGTTGCGTACTATTTTATGAACATATGGCTACAATCATTTGAATATCACATTGACATGAAAATATCCACATTTGTAATTTCATTATTATTTGCCCTGGTAGTATCTTGGATTACTGTGAGCTATCAGTCATTTAAAGCAGCCACCAATAATCCGATAAATTCCCTCAGGTCTGAATAATACAATTAAGTTAATCCCTGATTCTTTGCTCAACGAAGAAAATTTGATCCAGAAGTAAGTCATTTGATTAGCCTAATTTGAATTGTTTCCCTGTGTGCTTAAAATGTTCTGCAAATTGATTGGTATAAAATCCTTCATCTCTCACTCAGCGTTACTTGTAACCTTTAATGATAATTAGAGTATTGTTATTGGATCAATAATTCATGGCTTATAATATCTAATATTGACCGTGCAACCAATAGATAAATTGAAGGTCTATTATTAGATAATAAAATATTAAATAAATCGTTGCCTTATGGTTAAGAATTTCTTTGTAGTCGCTGTTCGCAATCTTTATAAAAGCCGTCTTTATTCAATTATTAATATAGCCGGGTTATCCATCGGAATAGTTTGCAGTGTTTTGATCCTGTTATGGGTTGATGATGAAACTTCCTTCGATTCATTTCATCCAAAAGCCAGTCGTTTGTACCAGGTGTGGGTAAATGCTGAATTTGATGGAAGTATAACTTCCTGGAGTTCAGTTCCTTTACCAACCTATGAGGAAATGAAAACGGCAGATGGCAATATTATAAATTCAGTGGTCACCGGCTGGGGCAGTCAACATTTATTAACGATTGATGAAACCCGAATAGTTAAAAAAGGTTATTACGTGAGCGAAGAATTCCTCGACATGTTTGAGTTCCCACTAATTACCGGTAATGGCGCTGATGTATTGGATGATCCATCCTCCATTGTTATAACCGAGTCCCTGGCTCGGGTACTTTTTGGAGCTGAAGACCCTATTAACAAGATTATTAGAATAGATGACGCCAGTGATTTAAAAGTTACCGGAATTCTCAAAGATATACCCAAAAACTCTTCCTTTCAATTTGAGTATTTACTCACCTGGAAGCATAGGGAATCAATTAGTCCTTGGGTAGTGCGAAAC
>CBDVAV010000233.1:0-7352 GCA_965372055.1 uncultured bacterium
TAACTGCAGATGCAATGCCGCAGCTAAGTCCACCTCCCCCAAAGGGAACAATCATCGTATCAATATCAGGTTGGTCTTCCATTATTTCAAGGCCAATGGTTCCATTACCTGCCATCACCTTCAGATCGCTTACGGGGTGGATAAATAATCCATCAAACTCTTCGTATTTCCTGTTTATAAGGATTTTCCACCACCGATCAAATGGAACTTTTACATAAGAAGCACCAAGTCTTTCAATGGCCTCAAGTTTAGCTTGGGGGGCATGGTCAGGTACTACTACTTTACATTCAATATTCAATTTCTGCGAATACCAGGCTACACCTTGTGCCATGTTGCCCGCACTGGCAGTATATACACCACGAGAACGCAGTTCATCCAAATTTTTTGATTCGATCACATTCCCAGCACCCCTTAATTTAAACGATCCAATAGGCTGAAGATTTTCCAGTTTGAGATAGACTTCAAAAGGAAGATCTGTTTCCAGCAAAACCAGCGGTGTTCTGAGGACACTATCTTTTATCCTGTCTATAGCTGCTTCAATTTCGTGAAATGGAATTGGAACAGGCAGATTGATCATAATGTAATATTTGTACCCATGGAGAGCTCTGTTGCCCTTTTAAAAATAAAGTCTGCACAAGCCACATCTTCTACACCTAAACCCAATGATTCAAACAATGTGATAGACTGTGTATCTTTTCTGCCCTCCTTATCACCGGTCAATACTTCGCCCAGTTCTGCTTGAATGATCGATTCATCAAATCGACCTTCCTTGAGGGGAATGATAAAATCACCAGCTTCATTCGTCAAGGACTCTATGCTATCGGTATATAATTGACTATTGGCAACAAGCTCAGTCCCTAACTCCCTGACACTTGGTGTACATGCGCCAACAGCATTGATGTGCACACCAGGTTTTACCTGATCAAGGTCCAACAGAGGTTCTTTTGTAGAAGTTGTGGTACAAATGATATCGGCATTAGCAACCGTTTCTGTAATATCACCACAACTCTTCATTTCTACATCAAATCTATCACCATGCCTTTCAACAAAGGAAATTGCATGGTCATTGTTCTGGCTCCAGATGTTGACTTTTCTAATCGGGCTGACATTGACAATGGCTTCCAGGTGGGTTTCTGCTTGAACTCCCGAACCCAATATGGCAAGTGTTTCACTATCAGGGTTGGCCAGTATTTTAGTAGCCATACCACTGACCGCAGCGGTGCGGATGGCGGTTATTTCTTCTGCATCCTGAATTGAATTCAAGGCACCTGTTTCGCTTTCAAACAATAATACCACGCCCTGATGTGATGATAATCCTTTAGTATGGTTGTCTAAAAAGACGCTTACTACTTTTATTCCATTCATTCTGGAGTTTCCCTCATAAGCAGGCATTGTACCCAACAATCCATTTATATTGGGCAACCACATAGCTTGGCGAAAAGGTTGTATCGATTGGCCTTTTTGCAATGCAATAAAAACTTTCTCCATCAAATTGATGCAATCGCCCATTTTCAGGATTTCTTTTATTTCAGTACCGGAAATAACCAGGGGCATAACGGGTTTGGATTATTTAGTTAAACATAGTTATTTAGTTTCATTTCCCAATCATAGGATTTGAAACTAATTTTGGAATTGACATTATAAGAATCATAATATTTTTTTAAAAATTCAGTAATACCTTTTTTCCCTCCAAAATCACCACGAAACCAATTAAAGATGGCTGGGATTACCATAAGGTTTTTTTCGGGCAGATAATTGATCTCACTTTCAAGGTAGCTTTTGGTTGCGAGTATCAACTGCTGTTCCAGTTTATCATGATTATATGACCTTATGGGAGGGCAGCTTGTAGCACCACAGTTTAGTGCAAAATGAATTCGAGGGTCAATCCTTTCAACCCTTGTAGCCCTTTCAAAAGACGTGATAAATGGATTTGAAATGTACCCGAAACTGTATTTCCATTTTGATCTTCTCAAGATGCCGTGCTCGATTTTATCAAGACTGATTGCTTGCCCCGTAATTTTGAAATGTTTGCCTCCGAATAACTCTTTTCTATTATGATAAATTTCCGAATCTTCCCTTAAAATGATCTGAATAAATGCATTATAAATATTGATCCAGAATACCAACTTCTTTGCATCATCATTCAGTTTAGAAAATAGATCTTCTAATTTTCCGGCGGTTATTTCAGCTTGAATATTATGGTAATCCCTCCCTGATTTAACGGATTCTACTAAACTTTGTGATTTGGAAATATAGTTCACTGCCCAGAAAGTTGGTCTAACTTGGAGACTAAATCCCAAATTATTATACCGGCACTAACGGATATATTCAGCGAATGTTTAGTCCCAAATTGTGGTATCTCCAAGCAAACATCTGCTTTCTTGACAATCTCCTCATTTACCCCATCTACTTCATGGCCAAAAACCAGGCAATATTTATGGTCAGGATTTGGTTGGAAATCGTTGAGGAATGTAGCTCCTTCTGCTTGCTCCACCACGAGTATTTCAAATCCTTGGTTTTTCAAGTTATCTACCAATTGTAGTGATGAGGATTCATACTCCCATGAAACAGTTTCTGTTGCTCCAAGTGCCGTTTTCGCTATATCACGGTGCGGAGGAGTGGCGGTGATCCCGGTGAGGAAAAGCTTATCAATCAGAAAAGCATCTGCCGTCCGAAATACCGATCCCACATTATGCATGCTACGAACATTGTCAAGTAGAATGGAAATCGCAGACTTGGCTGTAGCTCTAAACTCCTCGGCTGACTTCCTGTTGAGTTCATCATTGTGAAGTTTCCTCATAATTTGCTAAATGATCCTTTCTATTTCCAGTAATATATTTGCACTCAAATTTCCGTTGCTTTAACCTATAAAAAAAGTAATCTTTGTAACAATTCACAGGAATGTAAATGCGGGGAAAAAAAGCAGATAAGGAAACTCCCTTGATGAAGCAATATGGAGCCATCAAGAAAAAATACCCCGGTGCATTGTTGCTTTTCAGGGTAGGGGACTTCTATGAAACTTTCGGTAGCGATGCGGTTGATGCCAGTGGGATATTGGATATAGTGTTAACCAAACGTGCCAATGGAGCTGCTTCGCACATTGAATTAGCAGGGTTTCCACACCACGCTTTGGATACCTATTTACCAAAATTAGTTAGGGCAGGCAGGAGAGTAGCGATATGCGATCAGTTGGAAGACCCTAAAACGGTAAAAGGTATTGTGAAAAGAGGTGTGACTGAACTTGTAACGCCCGGCGTTTCCTATAACGACAATGTGCTGGACAGGAAACAGAATAATTACCTTGCATCCATTCATTTCAACAGGGAAGGGGCAGGGATTAGTTTTTTGGATATATCAACTGGAGAATTTCTTACTGCCCAGGGTAATGCCGAATACGTGGCCAAGTTAGTTCAGAGTTTTAAACCCTCCGAAATAATATATTGTAAAAGCCATAAAAAGGAATATAAGACAAGTTTTGGTGATGAATTTAGTACGTATGCAGTAGATAATTGGGTTTTCCAAAAGGATTTTGGTTATGAAAAGCTATTAAATCAATTCAGTACCAATACGCTGAAGGGATTTGGAATTGAAAATTTGGATCTTGCCATTATATCAGCGGGGGCAGTGTTATACTACCTGGAGGAAACGGAACATAATGAAACGAACCATATATCCAGCATCTCCAGAATTGATGAGGAAAAATACGTTTGGCTAGATAAATTCACCATCAGGAATCTTGAACTGATCTATCCACAGCAGGAAGGGGGTGTGCCACTGATTGAGATCCTGGACAAGACCGTAACGGCAATGGGATCTAGGTTATTAAAGAAATGGGTAGTACTACCTTTGAAAGACCAAGGCTCAATCCTTGAGCGACAGCAAATTGTTAAAGCTTTTCACGAAAACAATGAACTCCTGAACGAAGTATTGATTCACCTGAAGCAAATAGGTGACCTGGAAAGGCTGATTTCCAAAGTAGCAGCACTAAGGATCAATCCGCGTGAACTGGTTCAATTAAAAAAGGCCATTGTCCATACACTACCAGTTAAAGAGCAGTTAATCAAGAGCAAATCATCTGTGCTTAAAAAATTGGCAGAACAGTTAAATGATTGCTCATTTATCCAGGAGAAAATCGAAAAGGAGTTGGATGATGATCCTCCAATGCTGGTTAATCAGGGAGGGGTAATAAAAAGTGGAGTTGACAGTGAACTTGATGATCTTAGAAAGATTGCTTATTCGGGCAAAGATTTCCTTCTGCAGATCCAACAGCGGGAAAGTGAGCGTACAGGTATTTCTTCATTAAAAATTTCATACAACAAGGTATTCGGATATTATCTTGAAGTGACTCATGTACATAAAGATAAGGTTCCTCAGGAATGGATCAGGAAGCAAACCCTGGTCAATGCAGAGAGGTACATTACCGAGGAGTTGAAAGAGTACGAGGAAAAGATACTTACTGCGGAAGAAAAGATGATAGCTATCGAGCAACGATTATTCTCCTCCATGGTTAAAGAAATCGCTGATTTTACCTCTCAGGTTCAGCAAAATGCTCAAGTATTGGCACGGCTGGACTGTCTGATATCATTTGCCCAGGTTGCCTACAAGCAGCAGTATGTTGTACCTGAAGTGAACGATTCTACAACAATTGATATAAAGGATGGGCGGCATCCGGTAATCGAGCAGCAATTGCCCCTAGGGGAAAAATATATACCCAACGATGTTCACCTGGATAATGAACATCAGCAGATTTTAATTATTACCGGACCAAATATGGCTGGAAAGTCAGCATTATTGCGGCAAACAGCACTGATTGTTTTGATGACCCAAATGGGTTCATTTGTTCCTGCAAGTATGGCATCGATAGGGGTTGTTGATAAGATTTTCACCAGGGTAGGTGCCTCCGACAACCTTTCCAGGGGGGAATCAACATTTATGGTGGAAATGACAGAAACGGCCAGCATCCTCAATAATCTTAGTGATCGCAGCCTGGTACTCATGGATGAGATTGGCAGGGGAACCAGCACTTATGATGGGGTTTCCATTGCCTGGTCGATCGTTGAATTTCTTCATAACAACAAAAATTTCACTGCTAAAACACTATTTGCTACCCATTACCACGAGCTGAACCAACTGGCAGAGGATTTTCCCCGCATAAAGAATTTCAATGTATCTGTAAAAGAAGTGGGGGACAAAGTAATCTTCATGAGGAAATTGGTGGAAGGTGGTAGTGAACATAGTTTTGGCATCCATGTTGCCCAAATGGCAGGGATGCCCAATCCCATAGTTTTAAGGGCCAATGAGATCATGAAGTTCCTGGAGGTAGATAAGACCAAAAACCGGGAAAAGAAGAAACTTGATGATATTCCCAAGGCTAATTTCCAGATGATGTTGTTTGAAAACGACCCCAAGTTCAAGCAAGTCCAGGAGATGATGGATCAATTGGATATAAACACTATCTCCCCAGTTGAGGCACTTTTAAAGTTAAACGAAATAAAATCAGTACTTTCTAAAAAGTAAAAGGTGGCCTAAAACCACCTTTTACTCTAACTAAACACATAATCAAAACTAACCCCTATACTGTTAATCTTGTAAGAAAGCTTACTATTTCCAATTGAATAGAAAGTAATAAGCTATAGTTCAACTTATTGACACAATGTTAGGGGTAATGCTTATAAACAAGTGGTAGATATTTCCCATACTAAGGTAATATTGTAACCATAGGTTATTTCGGGATATCCTTTTTTATATTTTGATTTTCCTTCGTCTTGATGTTGGATATTCCAGCCTGTTCTTTAAATTTGCAGTCCCTTTTAGGGAGATAAGCGAAAGTAGCTCAGCTGCCTGTCCCGTCAAAGGCGGGGGTAGAGCAACGACATGGGTCTGTTTTTACAAATGTTCAAAAAGGATTAAAATATAAGCGAAAGTAGCTCAGCTGGTAGAGCACGACCTTGCCAAGGTCGGGGTCGCGGGTTCGAATCCCGTCTTTCGCTCAGAGTTGAATGTCATTTAAAGGAAATGATGTTTTAATTAATTGTGAGTGATTGGAAATTTAAGGGATGAGAAGTTTATCCGCCGAAAGAAAGAAGGCGGAAATCCCGTCTTTCGCTCTAATCGCTTCAAAAATTCAAGGCTAAGCAATTAGCTATTGCCGGGGTGGTGGAATTGGTAGACACGCGAGACTTAAAATCTCGTGGCCCTCGGGCCGTGCGGGTTCAAGTCCCGCTCCTGGTACTTAATTTGGTTTTCAGTTCATAGTTTCTCGTTCATCGTTTGTAGGCCATAGCGGAATACCGCCCTTTGTACTACCTAGGAAAAAAGTTTGAGTGGGCTTTTTTTTCAAATATAGTTTCTCATTGGGTGACGGGAAAGAACTGATAAAAAGGAAATCGGGGCGTGCGGGCCTGTCTGCCGACAGGCAGGTTCAAGTCCCGCCCCTGGTACTTTCACCTTTCTCTGAATGGATCAAGATAAATCCTATTAATACCATAAGAAATGTACACTGTATATGCTCTTTCCAGCCAACAAAGGAACTACATTTACATAGGCATGACATCTAATTTGGAGAAAAGGATGCAGCGACATAACTGTGGATACGAGAGAACAACAAAACCTTATGCGCCATTTATTCTGATTTATAAAGAGACACTTGATACGAGAAAAGAAGCTAGGGCTAGAGAGAAATATTTAAAATCAGGTGTTGGGAGAGAATTGATAAAAAGGAAGTCAGACTGTGCGGGCCTGTCTGCCGACTGGCAGGTTCAAGTCCCGCTCCTGGTACTTTTATCATGAGTTAAATTATTGATAACTAATTAGTTATATATTAATGAGTAACAAAATAGTAACAAAAACTCATTAAGCCGTGAGCTTGAATTATAATCGTCGCTGCGAATGGTAATCATTTTTATACCCATCACCTTTTTAATTTTCTGACAAATAATTTTGTTTGTATAGTTACTTGCTTAATAAAATCTTTCCCTTCTACACCTTTAAACCTAAGAGAATAACTACTAGACAGATCATCAAAACCAATTAAAGATTCAGGCTGAAATTGAAGAACCTTAGTGCCATTCTTCATTGTTTTAGCTTTTGAAATAACCTTACCTGATTTATTGTTAAAAACTTCTATGTTAAAGAGTTCTGCACCTTCAAAGTAAATCTCAAAACCAGGACAATAACCTTGCTCACATCCTGGACAATCTAAAACATAGTGACATATCTTTGGCAATGTAATTTCATAAGCAATCTTATCAGCATACATAAACGCTAATTTATCTTTTAATAATTCACCTCGTGGAACATACACTCCCTCATCAACTCTCTTACCAACTCTCTCACCATTATTCTCTTTCTTC
>CBDVAV010000234.1:0-7341 GCA_965372055.1 uncultured bacterium
CTGAATCTTCAGCCTTGATGCTCCGCCGCTGAAAAAATTTAAAATTTGATTTTTCTTGACATTCTCAAAAAAATAATCCTATAGTTGAAACTATTATACCGAACGTTCGTTCTGTATTATAAAAGAATCGGAAAATGGCAGAAATGAAAGTCAGGCAAGATGAATTAATGGCAGGTCTCCTGGAAGTCTTCAGCAAAGTTGGATATGATGGTGCCAGCTTGAAAGCACTTGCTTCTGCGTCAGGATTGAAAAAATCCAGTTTGTATCATCGTTTTCCTGGAGGGAAGAAGCAAATGGCACAGGAGGTACTAAAATATGCCGGCCAGTGGGTTGGTACTAATATTATAAGTATACTCAAGGCGGATGGAGATCCTAGCCTGAGAGCTAATAGGGCATTGAAAAATGTTAATCAGCTTTATTCTGGAGGGGAAGGTGACTGTATACTCAGGGCTTTGTCATTGGAAACGGGTTTGGATATTTTTTCCCAACTGATACAAGGTGCTTTTAACGATTGGATTGATGGTTTTTCAAGATTGGCAATGGATTTTGGTTTTTCTGCCAGGAAATCAAAAAAAATAGCTGAAGATATTGTAATAAAAATACAAGGAAGTCTGATAGTAGCACGAGGAACAGGGAATAAAGCAATTTTTAAAAGGACTTTAAGAGAAGTGAAGAGTTTACTAACATGAGGATATAAATTTTTTTTATCTAAACCAGAACGAACGTTCGGTACAATAAATATTATTTAAAACTAAATATTACTA
Source organism: uncultured bacterium (assembly GCA_965372055.1). Taxonomy (GTDB): domain Bacteria; phylum Bacteroidota; class Bacteroidia; order Cytophagales; family Cyclobacteriaceae; genus CBDVAV01. The sequence continues at coordinate 765 of CBDVAV010000234.1, forward strand.
AAATGAAAACATTAAAAGCGTTAACACCAGATCAGGTTGATGAATCAACTCAAAAAGTATTTACCGCAATCAAGCAAAAGGTGGGCATGTTGCCAAACCTTTATGCAGCTATGGCAAACTCGCCCCAGATGCTAAATGGTTTTTTGGCATTTGAAGATTCTTTGCGAAAAGGTTCTTTTTCAGCCAAAGAAAGCGAAGCCATTTCCCTTGCAGTTTCCGAAGTCAATTATTGTGAATATTGTCTTGCTGCCCATAGTGCCGTAGGTAAAATGCTAGGTTATTCTGATAGTGAGGTGATCGATATCAGGAGAGGGACCAGTGCCGACAGTAAACTTAAGGCTCTTACCATACTCGCTAAAGAATTAACAGAAAAAAGGGGGAAAGCTTCTCAGAATTCGATTGACAACTTTTTATCGGCGGGATATACTCATGCAGCTTTGACTGAATTAATTGGGATGGTGGCTATCAGGAGTATAACGAATTACATATTCAGTAACGGGGAGTTTGAAATTGATTTTCCAAAAGCCCCCAAACTTGATGAACTAAAAGCCGATGCGGCATAATCCAATACTGAAATTCAAATAAACTGAAAATCATGAAAAATCTAAGACAAACAAAGCCCAATAAATGGGTAAGCATTGTAAGGATTATGCTTGGAGTAATATTTATTATGACCGGAGTCATGAAGCTTACTTTAGCCGATTATGGGGCTGCATGGTCTGTTCAACTAATAGAAGCAGAAATTCCTTTTTATACCCTCAACTATTGGTTTGTCCCAATTTTTGAAGTCATTCTGGGTATAGTATTATTGATTGGGTTTTACTCCAGGATTGGAGCATTAATGGTTATGCCAATTATGTTTGTAGCCATCTATGTCCATTTGACTGTCACTGATCCAGCAGCATTTCCTTCTCAGCCTCAAGAGCCAATTATGCCAATTGTTGTAATAATTATGGCATTATTAATTGTCAAGAAAGGTGCTGGAAATTGGAGTTCGGATTTAAACACTTAATCCAAATAGCTATGACTGGGATATTTCACAACGGGGAAAAAGAAGTCCAACAGATGATGGGTGAAGAAATCAAAGCCCATTCAGTAGGGCGAATAATTAAAGATTCCATTGAACCTTTTGTGGTCAATTTCATTGAAAAACAACCAATGGTAATTATGAGTAGTGTCGATACTTATGGAAATGTATGGGCATCTATTCTTATTGGCAATTTTGGACTTGCAAAAGTACCCAATACAAATACCCTGGTTTTTGATGAAAGCATGATTTACAGTTCCAAAAATGATGTTTTCTATCAAAATATTGAGGATAATCCTGAGATTGGCTCATTGTTCATTGAATTGGCTTCCAGAAGAAGGTTCAGAATAAATGGTATCAGTTCAGGGTATGGTTCCAATATTGAAGTTGAAGTTCATGAAGCTTACCCGAATTGCCCAAAGTATATTCAAAGCAGGGTACTATCAGTTCCTGATCATTTCAAGGAAATCAATCCAAATACCTCCCAGGGAGAGCAATTGGGTGAGTCTGAAAAAGATTGGATCATAAGTGCGGATACTCTTTTTGTTGGAAGCAGGAGTTTAGAAGGGAAAATGGATGTTTCACATAGAGGTGGTAACCCTGGATTTGTTGAGATGTTGGATGATTCCACCTTAAAAATACCTGACTACCAGGGAAACAGTATGTATAACACGCTCGGAAATTTTTTAGAAAACCCCAATTCCGGAATTCTTTTTGTCGATTTTAAGAAAGGAACAACATTGCAATTAACAGGTAAAGCCGAATTATTATTTGATCAAAAATCGGAAGAAGACCTTCAAAAAACGACAAGAACAGGAAGGTATTGGTTATTCAATGTTGAAAAATGGATTCGCACTGAGGATCACCATAATGTCAATTGGGAGTTACTTGACTACTCACCTTTTAACCCCTGAATTGCTATGATTGAATTACAAATATCTCCGAAATTTGATTGCCATCTACACCTTAAAGAAAGGTTGGAAGAAATGTCACTGGCCAGGAAAGTCATGGAATCAATTGAAACTAAAACCCCTCTATTGAGAGAAGGATCAGAAACATACACTGGTTGTGAAGACATAAATTCCTTCCTTGATCAATATGAGTCAGTTGTTGTAAAATGGTATGAATGCCGGTGTGATAAATATGAGTTTGATTAGAATGCTATCAAGTACAACTCAATCTCCCATTCAATATTAAAACTAATTACCCTTAACAATATTAAAAATCAATTACCGTTTTTTATTAAAAATATTGTTTTGTACTCAAGACAACACAAACGATTAATCTACATATATTTTTCAATTTTCTTGGGAACTACCCACATTGTGAGTTCACAATCTTCCTTGGTAACCCATTTTAGGAATAATTCTTATGAAATAAATTTAGATGGTGGGGACTTTTCACAGATGGAGTTTCTTATACCATCACTGGATAGTTTTGACTTTTTTATTTCTGGGGAGCTCCATGGTGTAATCTCTAATTATAAGATCAGGATTAGGCTATTAAAATTTTTTCATAAAAATGCAGGAGCTCGTTATTACGTGATAGAAATGGGTAAATCCCGAGCCTACCTTCTTAATCAATTTCTTCTTACTGGTGACGAAAAGTTTATCCTGCCAAGTCATATCTTAGAGGAACCTTTTTGGCACGAATTGTATGAATATAATGCTACATTGGATGTTAAAGAAAAACTAATTGTTTTGGGAGTGGATTTTGAGAGAGTTGAAAGTTTTATAAAAGTAATGAAGTTGTTGCTCCCCAATAAAGCAGCTCCACAGGGCATCCAAAAGGGAATCAAGTATATTATGGAAATAATAGCTAAGAAAATTGCAGGAGGGGAAAGAGTCAAACTGGCGAGAAAAATCAGACAGGATTTAGAAGAGAATGAAAGTATTTACCAAGAATACTTTGGAATGGACTTTACTGCTTTCAAAGATATTATTATGAATGATGTCCCAATTACATCAAAGACATCAAGGGATAAGCATATGGTCAAAAATCTTGTTAATTATTATCGGCAAGTACCTAAAGGCAAGTACTATGCACAATTTGGCATGTCTCATGTCAATCTCAGCCTGGGGCATTTTGCCGCTCAACTTAATGACAACACTTCTTCTCCTATCAATAATAAGGTTCTGACTATTCTCCCTCACTATTTTGATTCGGAGTCTTTCAATGCGGGTGAACATATTTGCTTTGAAGACACTGGGATACTTGCTGTTGAGAGCATTAAGCACGATGACAGGGCACAAATCAAAAATTCAATAAAAGGTGGAGCTGTATTTTGGAACCTCATGAATCTAAAAGCATCGAAGTCGTTAGCAAGGGCAGCACATCTGGTGGTCATATTTAAGGATCAAGCTCCATATAATTCTATATCTACTTGTAATTTTTTGAATTGAAATTAGCTGATAAGATAAGCCCTAACCCTCAATTATCATTATAATTAAAATTCCGAATCATTGATTTTATTGCGTCCAAAACTAGCTCAGGCTCCGAATCCTGAATATAATGTCCGCTGTTTGTGGTGGATATTAATTCTATCTGAGGAGCATTCCTAATCCAATCATCCATTAATTCTCTTTTTATCGCCCTTTCCTCAATAGTTGCATTTTTTGTAACCTGAAATGATGCTAAAATAGTAATTGGTATATCCTTGTCAAATTTTACATTTCTCATAGTTCGGCAATTATTATGATATTCTTTAAATTCATTTTGAGCACCTAATGGTTGTTGACTGTAAAAATCATCTACTTCCCTTTCTACTCTCTTCCTTTCATCAGTTGATTTGATTTCCATCAATCGTTCATATTGGTATTCGTGTGTTGGATCTATTAATATTAATCCAGCAACTTTATCGGGATGATCTCTTTGATACTTACGCACAATGAACCCTCCCAATGAATGTCCAACTAGAATAAATGGTGCCTCGAGCTTTTCTTGTTCAAGAAACAGGTTCAATTCCTCAGAAAGATTTTCAATTGAACGTACCGTTTTGGCAGAGTCAGACTTACCTAATCCCAATCTATCGTAGGTTATAACCGTACTATACTTTGCGATCTCCAATTGTATCTCTTCCCAACTTTTCCCAACATCACCCAAAGCAGCTTCAATAACAATAGTTGGTTTTCCTTCCCCGATTTTTTTGTAATTAAAATGAACATTTTCGCCATTGGGGGAACACCGCATAATAATAGTGAGGGTACTAAATAAGACTAGCACCATCCCAATTTGATTGTTTTTCTTTTTTAGAAAATCCACGGGCATAATAATTTGAAATCAAATATCAATCCAACAGCCAACCTTGAATAATGTAGTTTTAATCAATCAACCCTTACATACAATCCTGAAAGATTAATCAACCTGGACGTATCCCTGTTATTTTCAGATACCAGGTCTTCAATTGTCCAGTTGTCATTTGTATATGAATAAGAGAAGGTAAGGTCTTCAATAGAATATTCAGAGGAATCCTGGAATTGGTATTTAATCTGATCATCCAATGACTCTAAGTGGTCTGCTGTATTGAAAACGGTTATCCACTGTTCTTCATTTTGAGCCACAATGTCGAATTCAATTTCGTTTGTGTAGGATTCTTCATCCTTGGATATCTTGAGGGTATCCCCATTATAAACAAATATACCGGACATACTAACGGATTCATCTTGGGCGGATTCAGAGGAAGATGTAGATTTGTTCTCACCACAAGAACAAAAGAAAACGGTTATGCAGAGTGTTATAATTAAACTTTTCATTAGAAATTAGGAGTTGGTGTATTGTAATTTAACAAAGACAATCCTTTAATCCAGAATTGTCATTAGAAATAAGGAACTTCAAAAAGGATTGTACTCAGCCCTTTTCAAATAATTGATAAAGTTCTCGCGGTCCATATTAGTACCACAAACGATCAACCCTATTTTCATACCTCTCAGCTTTTTTTTCAAAGGACCCATTAAAGCAGCTGTGCTAGCTGCTCCGGCAGGCTCAACTGCCAATTTTAGTTCATGAAAAAGTAACGAAATCGCATTGCACATATCCTGGTCAGAAATCATCACGATCCCGTCCACAAACTTCTTACACAAAGTAAAACTATATGGAGCTGCATAAGGTGCTCCTAAACTGTCGGCTATGGTTCTCACTTTATCAATTGCTTCCGGTTTTCCAGAGGCAAAACTTAATGTCATGGTGTTCGCTCCTTCGGGCTCGACACCAAAGACTTTTATTTCAGGGTTCATTTGCTTAACAGCTGTAGCTATCCCGGCCATTAACCCTCCACCGCCAATAGGGACTACCACTGCATCCAGTTCCTTCACCTGGTTCATAAGTTCAAAACCAACAGTTGATGTACCAAGTACCGTATTCAATCCTTCAAACGGATGTACAAAAGTCCTGCCTTCTTCCTTTTCGATGCGATGCACTTCGTCAAATGCTTGATGAACATCGTCTTTCAAAATCACTTCTGCACCATAACTCCTGCAACGGTTTATTCTTGCAGGGTTGGCCGTGCTGGGCATTACCACTTTGGCCGAAGAATTCATTACTCTTGCGGCATAGCCGACAGCTATGGCGTGATTGCCCGCACTCACAGCAGTTACTCCCCTTTCCAGCTCTTCACTTCCCAAACTTTTCATGTTGATCAAGGCTCCTCTCGGTTTGAAACTCCCTCCAAACTGAAATAGTTCTAGCTTTAGAAAAATTTCAGTTTCCAAGCCGAAAAACTCATCTTTCAAATTAGATTTCCATTTCCATACAGGTGTTTCCCTTACGAGGTTTCCGAGGCTTTCCCTGGCTTGTTTTATACTTTGCAGATCCGGTATATAATCAATATGTGGGTAGGTGCTCATTCTAAAAGCTAAAAGTTTAAAAGAATCTGCTTAGTTAAGCAATCTTTATTTAATTACAAATAACTCACAACATTTGTTCTGCAATAATTGCAGCACCTGCCCCCAGTAGGCTCAAGACTAGTCTCTGAGCACTAAATCCATGCTTCGGGCTGCTCTCGAATACAATGGTGGTTGAAATATGCAAAAAATTTCCACTCACTATGGCAAACAGCATTACAAAAACTTCACCACTCAGATAACTGTTTTCAAACAAATAATAGCTTATCAATAATCCGGCAGGGGATGCAAGGGAAAAAATCACAAGGTATATTATTGCACCCTTTCTCGAAGGTAGATAGCAGATCAAAATCGACAACAGGGCAAAAGCCGCGGGGATTTTATGTAAAGCAATACCAATAAGTAATGCCTTCGTATCATGTTGCAGATGGATATATGAAGGATGCGCCAAAAGTGTACCCTCCAAAAAAGCATGAATACTAAGTGCAGCCAGCACTAGAATTGCTGACAAATAGTTGTGTTGATGTTCTTTATCATGAATATGCACGTGGCCATGCTCAGCCCCGGAGCTGAAAAACTCCAGGATTTGCTGTAGAAAAAATCCTGCTAAAACTAAAATGCCTATTTTAAAATTGTCGATACCACTTGAAAAAAGCTCAGGAAGAATATGGATCACTGTAATAGAGAACAAAAAAGCACCAGCAAACACTAA
>CBDVAV010000235.1:0-7336 GCA_965372055.1 uncultured bacterium
AATTTACTATCTGGTATAAAGAGGCATTATCATTTAATGTCCCCGAAGCGGATGCGATGACCCTGGCCACTTCTACTCAGGATGGAAGGCCATCATCAAGAATCGTTTTGCTTAAAGGGACTACTGAAAATGGTTTTATCTTCTATACTAATTATCAAAGTAGAAAGGGCCTGGAGATATCACAAAATCATTTTGGGGCAATTAATATTTACTGGAAAGAGATTAAGAGACAGGTCAGGGTTGAAGGAATAATTGAGAGGATTGATCCGGAAATTTCAGACAATTACTTTTCCAGTCGAGCAAGAGGAAGTCAAATTGGTGCCTGGGCATCACCTCAAAGCAATAAGATCGCGAACAGGAAAATCCTTGACCAAAGGGCAAAAGACTTGGAATTAAGATTTAAAGACAGCGAAATTCCCCGCCCTAAGCAATGGGGTGGATATTGTCTTATTCCACAGTTAGTAGAGTTCTGGCAAAGTAGGTCAAACAGATTGCACGACAGGATACAATACACTGTAAGTAAAGACGGTAAATGGTCAAAAGAACGACTTGCTCCCTAAGATGAGTTTAAATAATCTCTATCTTGAGAGGTATGCTTCTAAGAAGAAACTAATTCATGAAACCCCAGGGGGTACTTTGGGACTCTGTGTAATCATTCCTTGTTTTAATGAAGCCGAGCTTTTAAAAACACTGCAATCCCTGGCCCAATGCGATTCCATTGGAATTGGAGTAGAAATAATTGTGGTGATTAATCACTCCCTAAATGCAGACAACGATATTGTTGAGAATAGTAGACTGACATTTATTGAAGCCAAGCAATGGGGCAGTACTTTTTCAACCAGTGAAATCAGATTTCACATAGTTTATGTCCCTGACCTGGATCCCAAACATGCAGGAGTTGGTTTGGCAAGAAAAATCGGCATGGATGAGGCTGTAAGGAGGCTTGAATCAATTGGCAATCTGAATGGTATAATCGTTTGCCTGGATGCCGATTCTTTAGTGGATAAAAACTATCTGGTGGCTGTCTGGAAACACTTTATTGCCAATCCCAATATCCCGGGATGCTCGATCCATTTCGAACACCCTTATTCCGGAAAACTTGATAAAGCAATCTATGAAGGTATAGTAGCTTACGAACTTCATTTAAGGTGCTATATAAATGGGCTGCGATATGCAAAAAGCCCTCATGCTTTTCACACCATAGGATCTTGCATGGCGGTCAAATCAAATGTCTATCAAAAGCAGGGGGGAATGAACAAAAGAAAGGCTGGCGAAGATTTTTATTTCTTACAGAAAATAATAAATGCCGGGGGTTTTAATGATTTAAGGAATACCAGGGTAATACCATCACCCCGCCCCTCAAATAGAGTCCCCTTTGGCACTGGCAGGGCAATCAGCGATTGGCTTGAAAATCATTCTGATATAAACATGACTTATAATCCTCAGATATATATTGAGCTCAAGTCACTATTTGATTCGATTGATTCAATCTTAGGATCATTTGATCAAAATGGTGATGTAGATAAAAAGGATTATGGTGAAGCTATGGATGGTTTCTTAATTCAGAATCAATTTGAGGAGGTAATTGAAAATGCTCTTATAAATACCTCCAGTTTAGCTAAAGCCAAGGAAAAGCTTTATTTCTGGTTTAATGGTTTTCGAATATTGAAGTTTGTTCATTATGCCAGGGACAATTTTTACAGTAATGTACCTGTTAATACTGCGGCACAATGGTGTTTAACAAATTTCTACGATCAAGAAATAAATCAATCTGACACAAAAGTTCTATTGAATACCCTCAGAAACCAAGACCGTAAATATGACTACCGTAAAGTTTTAGATGAGGGAGCTTAGGTCTTTAATGCCCGGGTATCTTTCAACTGTAAATCCCTCCCCGTACTCTGCGCCAATTGAATGCCCAAATTCCTTTGCTCGCGCTTCGAGCATCAGCAGGAATTCCGGTGATGAAATAAATGTATCTGGAGTATCGTTGTTTGGGTCATGGAATTGACTTTTAAATGCAAGTACTGCTTCCATTTTCCTTTGCCAATATCCAGAAATATCAACCACAATATCAGGAATTATGTACCGGCTTTGGATATAATGATAAACAGTTTTTGGCCTCCATGCCTCCTGCATTTGACCATCCATTTCGCTTTCAATCTTCATCAGACCAGAATAAAAGCAAGCGTCAGTAGCTAACTGTGCTGCTTTACCGTGATCAGGATGCCTGTCTGATATTGCATTGGCAAGAACTATATCAGGTTTATAACGTCTTATGGTTTTAATTACAGCCATTTGATGGGATACATCATTCACAAAAAAGCCGTCTTTAAAATTAAGGTTTTCCCTAATGGTCAATCCCATCAATTCAGAGGATACTTTGGCTTCCTCAAGCCTCTTTTCAGGAGTACCTCTTGTGCCTAATTCCCCCTTGGTAAAATCAACTACGCCTACCTTTTTGCCTTGGTTTACATGGGAAATAATTGTGCCAGCACATCCTAATTCTGCATCATCAGGATGTGCGGCAAGTACTAAGATATCCAGTTTCATTGAGATTTACACGGTTTCCAATTCCAGGGCTGCCAGAAACCGTTCGGCCTCCAGAGCACCCATACACCCTGTTCCAGCAGCTGTTACAGCCTGTCTATATACTCTGTCTGCAGCATCACCAGTAGCAAAAACACCTTCTATTTTGGTTTTTGAAGTTCCAGGGATTACCTGGATATAACCAGTTTCATCAAGCTCCAGATAGTCTTTGAAAATCCCGGTGTTCGGGGAATGACCTATTGCAAGGAAAAATCCATTGATGGGGATTTCTTTCTTTTCCCCGGTTTTATTATTAATTACCCTTACTGCTTCCACTTCTTCGTTACCTAAAATCTCATCAGTTTCTGTATTCCAAAGCACTTCAATGTTCGGGGAATCAAATACCCGTTGCTGCATTATTTTGGAAGCCCTCAGCTCGTCTCTTCTAACTATTAAATACACCTTTGGGCATAAGTTTGCTAGATAGGTTGCTTCTTCGGCAGCAGAATCCCCACCACCTACTACTGCCACTGTTTTTCCTTTGTAAAAAAAACCATCACATATTGCACATGCAGAAACGCCTTTATTGGCAAATGTCTTTTCAGAAGGCAGGCCCAGGTATTTTGCACTGGCTCCGGTTGAAATAATTACAGCTTCCGCCAAGACATCGTACTTATCATCTATGGTTACTTTATGAGGGTAAGACGAAAAATCAACTTTTGTAGCCATTCCATACCTTATATCTGTTCCAAACCTTTTGGCTTGATTTTGGAAATCCACCATCATCTGTGGCCCATTGATACCATCGGGATATCCTGGATAATTTTCTACATCATTGGTAGTGGTCAATTGCCCTCCTGGTTCACCACCTGTAATTAAGACTGGGTTTAAATTAGCCCTGGCAGCATATATTGCAGCAGTGTATCCTGATGGACCTGACCCAATAATCAATACTTTTATCTTTTCAACCTCCATTAAATCGTTTTTAAATGTAACTCTATTAATTACGTATTATATCTCATTTAGTTTCAACAAATATTTGACCCATAAAATTCAATGGATATAGTATTATCCTAGATATGGTTTTAATGCTTTACTACGGGATGTGTGCCGAAGTCTTCTAATTGCCTTTTCCTTGATCTGTCTCACCCTCTCCCGTGTGAGATTAAACCTTTCCCCTATTTCCTCCAATGTCATGGCATGTTCACCATTAAGGCCAAAGTAAAAGCTTATTACGTCTGCTTCTCGTTGGGTAAGTGTAGATAAGGCTCGCTGAACTTCTCTTCGTAATGAGTCATTCATCAGGCCAGAGTCGGGGGTTTCCTCATTATCATTCTCCAGCACATCAAGAAGCCTATTATCTTCCCCCTGAATAAATGGTGCATCCATTGATATATGCCTGCCTGAAATCTTCATAGTATCTACCACTTCCGAAGTGGAAACATCCAGTACTTCAGCTAATTCATCCGGTGATGGTTCACGTTCGTATTTTTGTTCAAGCTCTGAGAATGTTTTTGAAATTTTATTTAATGATCCAACCCTGTTTAAGGGAAGCCTAACTATCCGTGATTGTTCTGCAAGGGCTTGCAAAATTGACTGACGGATCCACCAAACTGCGTATGATATAAATTTAAACCCCCTGGTTTCATCGAATCTTTGGCCTGCTTTTATTAATCCAAGATTACCTTCATTGATCAAGTCACCTAAAGAAAGACCCTGATTCTGATATTGTTTGGCTACAGAAACTACAAATCTAAGATTGGCCTTGGTAAGTTTTTCAAGTGCCAGTTGGTCTCCATCCCGAATTCTTTTGGCCAAGTCAACTTCTTCATCTGGCGTCAACAAATCAACTTTTCCTATTTCCTGAAGATACTTGTCAAGAGACTGACTTTCTCTATTCGTGATCTGTTTGCTGATCTTAAGTTGTCTCATTAAGGCAAATTTTACTTAAAAGTAAATCAAAAACAGGAGATTCTCTTATCTATAGAGACAAAACCAATTAATTATTTGTTTATGGCATACTTAATGTTTATCGGTTTCCATTTTCTCAGGTTTAGGTAACAGTACTTTTCTGCTCAATCTGAATTTTCCAGTCTTTTTATCAACACCCACCAATTTTACCTGGATTTCTTCCCCAATTTCCAGCACACCTTCCATTTTTTCAAGTCTCTCCCATTTAATCTCGGAAATATGCAGCAGGCCATCTTTACCCGGCATAAATTCAATAAAAGCACCAAATGGCATTACAGACTTGACAATGCCTTCATAAACTTCACCGACTTCAGCTGTTGCGGCTATTGCTTTAATCCTCTTTAGGGCTGCATTCATGGCTTCAGCATCTATGGCAAATACAGACACGATACCATTATCATCATCTTCCTCTATTACAATGGTAGCCCCGGTTTCCTTTTGGATCTCTTGAACTACTTTTCCGCCAGGGCCAATCACTGCGCCTATCATATCTTTTTCGATACGGATAATTTCAGATCTGGGGGCATTGGGCTTAAGGTCAGGCCTGGGCTCTGAAATCTCCTTTAACATTTCCTTGAGGATATGATCTTTGCCTTTCTTAGCTTGCTCCAATGCAAGTTTTAAAACTTCATAGGATAGGCCCTCAACCTTGATGTCCATCTGGCAGGCCATAATCCCCTTTTCAGTTCCGGTAACTTTGAAATCCATGTCACCCAAATGGTCTTCATCTCCAAGAATATCAGAGAGAATGGCAAATTTCCCTGTCTCGGCATCGGAAATCATGCCCATGGCGATGCCAGAAACTGGCGCTTTAATTTGAATTCCGGCATCCATTAATGCCAGTGTTCCCGCACATACAGTAGCCATTGAAGATGAGCCATTTGACTCTAGTATATCTGAAACTATACGAAGGGTATAAGGATTATCATCACCCTGGGGTATAATTTTCTTTAAGGATCTTGATGCCAAGTTTCCATGACCTATTTCCCTTCTTGCCGGCCCTCTGTTGGGTTTAACTTCACCAGTGGAAAATCCCGGAAAGTTATAGTGAAGCATAAATTTACTAAACCCTTTCTTCATGGCACTGTCGGTCATTTGTTCATCAAGTTTTGTTCCCAGAGTTACTGTTGTAAGGCTTTGGGTTTCACCCCTGGTAAAGATTGCCGAGCCATGTGTAGAAGGCAAATAATCAACTTCGCACCATATGGGCCTGATTTCATCCATCTTTCTGCCATCTAATCTTACACCTTCATTTAAAACCAAGTCGCGTGCCGCTTTTTTTTCTATCTCCCTGAAATATTTATCTGCCAAATGCATATCTGTCTCGTCGTCTTCTGGAAGGCCTTCGAGATATTCTTGTTTGATAGCCACAAATTTTTCTTTCCTCTCCTTTTTATTTTTGATTGCCGATTTAGCCACTCCATAATAGCTTTGATAGTAGGTATCGAACAATGATTTTTTCAATTCTTCATCCTCCACTTCAGGAGTATGTTCCCTCTTTTGCTTAGCACCTACTTCGGCCTCAAGTTCAATTTGGATTTTGCATTGCTCTTTTATGGCTTCATGCGCTACTTTCATAGCCTCCAACAAATCATCTTCGGACACTTCATCCATTTCGCCTTCCACCATCAAAATGTTTTCCATTGATGCTGCAACTATGACACTCATATCCCCTTTCTCCATTTCCTCCACTGTGGGATTAATTACAAACTGGTCTTCTACTCTTGCCACACGGACTTCTGATATGGGACCGCTAAATGGTATATCGGATACCATTAGTGCAGAAGAGGCTGCTAAAGCGGCCAATGAATCCGGTAAAAAATTCACCTCACCAGATATCAGGGATATATTAACCTGAGTGTCACACCGATAATCACTTGGAAAGAGAGGGCGGATAGCACGATCCACCAATCGGCAAATAAGAATTTCATAATCTGATAACCGGCCTTCTCTTTTAAGAAATCCACCTGGAATTCTTCCGGCAGCGGCAAATTTTTCTTGATAATCTACAGATAGTGGAAGGAAATTGGTTCCTTCTCTTGCCTCGGTTGAGGATACAACGGTGGCCAAGAGCATAGTATTTCCCATTTTTACAACAACAGATCCATCAGCTTGTTTGGCCAACTTCCCGGTTTCAATGGTAATATCCTTACCATCTTTATTTTTAATTGTTTTGGTAATTACATTAGATAGCATAGTAAAATATGATATGGTATAGTATAAATTTTTGTATTAGGCAGGAAAAGATGATCCGCCTAGGTAGACAAAAAGGGATCATTTGATCCCGTTTTTTTATTTTCTTAATTTGAGTTCAGCTATAATTGCGCGGTATCTTTCGATATCTTTATGTTGCAAAAAATCGAGCAACCGTCTTCGTTTTCCTACCAGCCTTAATAATCCCTGCCTGGTGGAGTGATCTTTATTATTCTTCTTCAGATGCTTTGTTAAGTGGTCAATTCTGTGGGTAAACAGTGCAATTTGAGATTCTGGAGACCCAGAATCGTTTTTTGACTTTAACCGACCATGATTTTCAAACAGTTTTTGTTTCGTTTCCTTTGTTAAATACATGCCTAGTTAAACACGTTAGTTTAATTGTTTTTGAAAAATATTCGGCAAAGTTATCATTGTGAATTGGTTTTACCAAAACTATCCACGCTTAAATAACTTCTTCACGATTGTATGTTTGTACCAATTTTCGATTTTACTAATTACTACAAGATAGAAGTCTGCATCAAATAGTCGAGCATCTGCCCTGGCTTGCCTCAAAAAAAACAGTCCAATCGGAAAAAGGATAGCATTTGCCATCCATACTCCTTTATATACTTCTATCGAACCC
>CBDVAV010000236.1:0-7336 GCA_965372055.1 uncultured bacterium
GTAGGAGCCCCATTACGTGCAAACGTGGATAATAGCCATAGAACAGGATTGGAAATTTCAGGGGCCATCAAATTATCTGATCGATTTTCATGGGCCGCCAATGCTACTTATAGCTGGAATAAGATAAAAAGCTTTAGTGAAGTTGCTGCTATTTATGATCCTGCTTTCAACTATCTCAGGGATACTACGCTAATGTATACCGATACAGATATTATTCTATCCCCAGCGGCAATAGCCGGTTCTACATTTAACTATCAGCCTACAAAAGGGTTCGGGATTTCCCTGATCAGCAAATTTGTCGGGGATCAATTTTTGGATAACAAATCCAGTGAACAAAGAAAACTGGATAGTTTTTTTATCAATAACTTGAGTTTTTATTATCAAAAAGATTTTGATTCAGGTTTATTAAGAGGAATACAAATAAACCTTAAAGTAAATAACCTGTTTAATGTAGAATATGAGCCAAATGGTTATACCTATTTTATTTTATTTGATGATGGCGCCCAGGTAACGTTTTTCAATGACAGTTTTGTTTATCCACAAGCGGGGATTAATTTCCTTGCAGGGATTTCACTGAAGATTTGAACCGCCCTCGTGTTCACTTGCGCCACTGCCAAAGCTTAAGGCTTACGCGGTTGGCGGACGAGATTGTATCGGCTGTCCTCCGTGCTTTGTACTTTAGAAGGTGGGTTTTATTTTATTTTATTTGAAAAGAAATAAAAGATCAACAATTTATTGCCCTCACCATACGGTTTTTCCCATTGATATCTTCCCGGAGTTCAATTTCTTTAAAATTATCTGGAGTAAATAAGTTTCGTACTTCTTTTCCAAATGCCTCGTTGATCTCAAAATATATTTTACCTCCTTTTTTTAAGTTCTCCCGGGCAAGCAGAATGATCCTTTTATAAAAGACCAATGGATTAAAGTCATCAACAAACAGGGCTTCACGAGGCTCGAATTTGTTAACCCTGTCTGCCATTAAAGTTGATTCAGATCTTCTGACATATGGAGGATTACTAATGATCATATCAAGTTCCATGTCATTTAAATTATCCTTTAAAATGTCGGTTTCATAAAACTTGATATCACAATCATGGTATTTTGCATTCTTGCTGGCAGTAGTCAGTGTTTTGGAACTACAGTCCAAAGCATGTACATTGCTCTTGGGGATTTCCTTTTTCAGGGTGATGGCGATACATCCGCTTCCTGTCCCGACATCTAAAATAACTGGGTTTGGAGTATCATTCTCATCAATACACCATTGGACCAACTCTTCGGTTTCAGGCCTTGGGATCAGCACATTTTCATCTACTTTGAATTTTCTGCCGTGGAATTCAGTGCTTCCTAAAATATATTGTATTGGCTCATGATTTTGAAGACGTGAAATATATCCATCTAGTTTGGACAATGCTTTACTTACCAATTTTACACTCTTACCTGCTATAACATCTTCTTTGGTTATATTGCCAATTTGGTCGAGTAATAGATACGCTATGGTACGGGACTCCCCATTTTCAAGGAATGTTACTAGCTTTGAATGTAAGTCGTGGAATATGCTCCCGGCATTCATTGATCACCATCTGTTAGCATTAAAAGATCAAATTTAGCTTAATTTTACCCTAATATTTTTATTCAACATTTTAATGGACCATCAACAATATATGCAAAGGGCATTGGAACTGGCATTGAATGGAATGGGAACTGTGAGTCCAAATCCGTTAGTTGGATGTGTGATTGTTCATGATGGGAAAATATTGGGTGAAGGATGGCATGAAAAGTTTGGGGAAACCCATGCGGAGGTTAATGCTATCCATGATCTGGATGATGTTTCCCTGCTCAGTAAAAGTACAATCTATGTAAATTTTGAGCCTTGCTCTCACCATGGTAAAACACCGCCTTGTGCTGACCTATTGATCAAAAATAAAATAAAAAATGTCGTGATTGCCAACGAGGATCCCAATCCAATTGTAAAGGGGAAAGGTATTGCAAAACTTGAGAATAATGGAGTAAAAGTAATTAAGAATATAATGGGAGAAGAAGGAAGGACTCTTAACAGAAGGTTTTTTACCTATATGGAGAAACAAAGGCCTTATATTCTGTTGAAATGGGCTGAAACAGCAGATGGTTTTATTGCAAGGAAGAACTACGATTCGAAGTGGATAAGCAATGAATATTCAAGGAAATTAGTCCATCAGTGGAGAACACAGGAAGATGCTGTATTGATTGGGTCGAATACCGCCATATATGACAATCCCAAATTGACCGTGCGGGATTGGGAGGGGAGAAATCCGCTCAGAATCGTGATTGATCGCAACCTGAGAATTCCTGCTGACTATCATTTATTAAGTCCAGGGCCTGACACATTATGTTATAATCTCAGAAAGTCGGGGAAGACTGATAATGTAGAATGGATTAAATTGACTGAAGATGATTTTATGGATCAACTGGTTGGGGACTTATATGAAAGACAAATTCTGTCGGTTTTAGTAGAGGGGGGAGGCACTATCCTGAATGAATTTATTAAACTAAACCTTTGGGATGAAGCGCGTGTTTTTAAATCCAGGAAAGTTTTAGGAAATGGCATTAAATCCTCAAAATTGGACACAATACCCGTAGCCATTAATGCTATAGGAGATGATAACCTTGAATTTCACGTTAACTTTTAGTAATGGAATAAGATATAATGGCTGATGAATTGACAATTATTGAATCTGAAGATAAAAGAAACAGATATGCTTCATTGCTTCCTCAGATAGAAGCACTGATATCGACAGAAAATGATCTGGTTGCCAATCTGGCGAATATTGCTGCTGCCCTTAAAGAAGGTATGCGGTATTTCTGGGTGGGATTTTATATCGTAAAAGATAAAGAACTGGTATTGGGGCCTTTTCAAGGTCCTGTAGCCTGTACCAGACTAAAAATTGGTCATGGGGTTTGTGGCACTTCTTGGTCTGAGAAAAAAACCATAATAGTTGAAGATGTTGACAAATTCCCTGGTCATATTAGCTGCAGTTCAGCATCGAGATCGGAAATTGTAGTTCCCGTTAAAAAAGATGGGCATGTAAAATTATTGCTGGATGTAGATTCTGATAAATTATCAGAATTTGATAAGATAGATAAAGATTACCTTGAGTACCTTGTGAGTATTATAGAGAGTAAACTTTAAGTATTCTATTCAATTTCATAATACACCGATATTTCTGATTTATACAGACAAAATTGTCACTTTTCAAAATGAATCTAAAAAAATTGAGGGTAAAACAGTTAATTAACCAAAATATGACTATATTTGAAATATATAGTATATATAAAATATTTATACTATATAAGTTGACAGATATTGCCGATTAGCAGCATATAAAGGAGGGGAGATTAATTCTATATACTTAAATATTAAGTACAATTGAGTTAAATGGTGACGCTTTAGTGTTGATAAGGCTTTATAAATATTTTCCAATCAGGTATAAGATAGTAGTTCCTCCTATCGCAATAGTTATACTAGCATCCCTGGTAATTTACTTTAATTACCTTAATAAGCCCTCTAAAGATTCCATTGAAAGTATCGAATCCAATGTTATTAAATTAGGGGATATGATCTCTTTTGGGTTGGGTAAAGCCATGGAAGCAAATAACCCTAATGATGTTATGGAGGTAATGAATTGGGCAAAAGCAGATAGCGGATTGCGATTCATTCAAGTAATTGATAAACATGACAGCCTAATTATCGAGTACAACCCAGATAACCTATCATCCACAGATTATATAATAGGAAGTGTTTTAGAAATCGGCGAAATGTTGTTTTATTCCACTGATAACTTTGATGGAGATGCGTATGGAAGGCTAACTATAGGCTATTCAGCAGAGCAGATATATAGACAATTGGCTTATGAACAAAGAAAAGCCATAATATTGTCCATTTCAATTTTTCTGATTGGTATCATGTTATCTTTTTTGTTCAGCCATAGAATGACACAGAGAATACTTAAGCTCAATAAAGCTACCAGGAAAATAAGCCGGTCAAAGCGGAAAATAGACATTAAAAAGATTGATTTAGATTTAAATGGCAAAGATGAAATAAGTGGACTGGCCAGGGATTTTAACATTATGGTCAAAAAATTTAATAGGTCTCAGAGTGAATTAATGACCTATTCTTCAGACCTGGTAAACAAAAACTTAAAATTGATACAATCTAAAGATGATCTCAAACAAAAAAATATTGAACTAGCCAAAACAAATGAAGAACTTGACAACTTCGTGTATAGCATTTCACATGATATCAGGGCTCCATTAGCGTCTATTTTGGGTTTGATAAACCTTATGAAAATGGACTCAAATTACAGTACGGGGGAAGGTTATACCTCAAAGATAGAAGAAAGTGTTAAACGCCTGGAAAGATATACATCAGATGTTTTAAATTTTTCAAGAAATGCCAGAACAAGTATATCGCCTAATAAAATTGCTTTTACCCCATTCATTAACAATTGTTTTCAACAACTAAGATATATGGATGGTGCAAACTGTATAGAATTAATAATTGAAAACAATGGCAGTGAATTTATTTATACAGATCGGTATCGGCTTAAACTTATTTTGTCCAATATTTTCTCCAATGCCATAAAATACAGGGATAAGAGTAAATCCAATGGGACTATAAAGGTTAGGTATTTGGTTACAAGGAGTAGTTTTCTTATTGGAATTGATGACAACGGTGTAGGTATTAAACCCTCAGATATTAATAAGATATTTAATATGTTCCATCGGGCCAACCTTAATTCAACAGGATCGGGCATTGGGCTTTACATTGTAAAAGAAGTAGTGAAAAAACTGAATGGGACGGTTTCTATCGATTCAGAAATAAAGGATTGGACTTCTCTTAAAATAAAATTGCCCAATATGCGTGAAGAATGGAAAGTCAACCATAAGACAAGGGTAGTATTTGAGAACAATTAATTTAGATCAACTCAGCCAAAACCGTTTTACCACCGGTTGTTTTGTCACCCATTGCAACTTTAACCTTAGCATTGGTGGGTAGAAATACATCCAGGCGTGACCCGAATTTTATAAAGCCGAATTCACCTCCCTGATGTAAAATATCCCCCTCTTTTATATACCATTTTATTCTTCTTGCCATAGCGCCTGCGATTTGTCTCACCAGAACCTCCAATCCACTTTGCAGTTTCAATGCCATAGTGGTGCGTTCGTTTTCCGTGCTTGATTTCGGGTGCCATGCCACTAGGTATTTGCCTGGATGGTATTTGAAAAACTTTACTGTACCTGTAACAGGAGACCGGTTTACGTGGACATTTATGGGTGACATGAAAATCGAGATTTGGATACGCTGATCTTTAAAGTACTCACTTTCTATTGTTTTCTCGATTACAACAATTTTACCATCTGCAGGGGCAAGTACATGCTTGTCATTAATAGGGGATATTATCTTTGGATGCCTGAAGAACTGCAGTATTAGTAGGTAAAGAACAGCACTACCAAACAACACCAGGTCTTGTACTAACTTTTCCATCCCAAAATACCAGAGTAGAAAATTAATCGATGTCAGGCCAACGAATAATACCGCGAGCAATGTACGCCCCTCTTTATGTATAGTCATTTCCTGATTTGTTATCTTAGAAGCCTCCCCTGTATTTATAGGTCTGGGCGACTTTATCAATGGCTACAATGTACGCGGCAATACGCATGGATACATTATATTCCTTGGAAACTTTGTAAACCCTACTAAAAGCTTCTTTCATAATCCTGTCGGAACGGCGATTGACCCTTTCTGCAGTCCATTTATAACCCAATCTGTTTTGCACCCATTCGAAGTAAGAAACTGTAACCCCTCCAGCATTGGCTAAAATATCTGGGACCACAACAATACCCTTATCGTTAATAATAGAATCGGCTTTAGCTGATGTTGGCCCGTTGGCTCCTTCCACGATCAATTTTGTATTTATATTATCAACGTTCTTAATGGTTATTACATCTTCAGTGGCAGCCGGAACAAGTACATCTACTTCCAAAAATAACATCTCATCAGGATCAATAGGTTCACAATTAGGCAATCCATTAAGGATTCCCTCGTTTTGATCACGATAGCGAATAGCTTCTTTGATATTTATACCCTCGGAATTATAATGGGCTCCTGAGAAATCGCTGATCGCAACTACCTTAACTCCTCTTTCTTCAAGCAAAAGGGCAGCATAAGATCCTACATTACCAAACCCTTGTACTACACAGGTAGCATTATATGGATTTATCCTGAGCTTCTCCATGGCCGATAGGGTTGACACCATGACTCCTCTACCCGTAGCTTCCACTCTTCCTAATGAACCGCCCAATACCAATGGCTTACCGGTAACCATTGAGTTGATTGTTGTCCCATGTGCCCTTGAATATTCGTCCATCATCCAAGCCATTTCCCTTGGGCCACTCCCCATGTCAGGGGCTGGAATATCTCGGTCAGCGCCAAAAATATCTATCATGCTTAGTGTATAGGTCCTCACCAGTCTTTCGATTTCCCCCGGGGACATTTCCTTGGGATCGCAGCAAATTCCACCTTTAGCTCCGCCAAATGGAATATCGACCACAGCGCATTTCCAGGTCATCCAGGCTGCAAGTGCTTTTACCTCATTAATGTTAACGCCTAGGTCAAACCTGACACCACCTTTGGAAGGGCCCAATATATTTGAGTGAATTACACGATATCCTTCAAATACATTTATGGAACCATCGTCCATTGTAATCGGAAGTGATACGATTACTTGTTTTGCGGGAGTTTTTAGAACATTGTAGACTTCATCATCTAATCCTAGTATCTGTGAGGCAATTTTAAACCTCGACATCATCGACTCAAAAGGATTTTCACTGTCCTTTATCGGAGCCGGTTCAATATAGCCCATTTAGCTTCAATCTTTAATTTCAATCGATTGCAAATTTAAAGTATTTAACTTCAATATTATTCCATTTTAATAAGGAAAATATCTAAAATACTTTCAGATAAAATACGAGGAATGGCGAAGCCAGCAAAAGGCTATCAAATCTATCAAGGAAGCCCCCATGACCGGGCAATTTCGTGCCAGAATCCTTTATTTCGATACTCCTTTTAAATAGAGATTCAACCAAGTCCCCATATGTTCCTCCAATCACAATTATTCCTGATACAATAAGCCATTGTTCCAGGGTCAGGGTTTTAAAATAGTGGGATAAAAGATAGGCCATTCCCAATGACAAAGCCGCTCCTCCTATACTCCCCTCCCAGCTTTTTTTAGGTGATACCCTTTCGAATAGTTTACGTTTGCCAAACTTAATGCCTGCAAAATAAGCCCCGGTATCACTG
>CBDVAV010000237.1:0-7317 GCA_965372055.1 uncultured bacterium
TTCTACTATGGGGCAGGTAAAATTTAAAGTCATAGGCAGTGGTGATGCATTTGCCAGTAAGGGAAAATTCAATACCTGTTTTTATGTTACTTCTAAAAAATCAAATTTCCTGATCGATTGTGGTGCCACTTCCCTGGTAGCTTTGCATCATAATGGGATTTCCACTAATGATATAGACACAATAATCATTACACATTTCCATGGTGATCATTATGGAGGCATACCGATCATTTTATTGGATGCCAAGATAGTTCAAAACAGGAAAAAGCCTTTGACCATTATAAGTCCCCCCGGCGGTAAAGAAAAATTGACCACTTTAATTGAAGCCTTATACCCCCAAACCAGCGATTTGTTATGGAAATTGAAAGTAAGGTTTTTTGAATACAAGAAAGGAAAGGAGATCAATGTAAACAACTTAAAAATTGAAGCTTTTCCCGTGGTTCACTCGGAACCTGCATTGCCTCATGCCGTCAGAATTAATGTTGAGGATAAAATAATTGCATATTCTGGAGATACCGAGTGGACTGAAAGTTTAATACCGGCAGCTGAGGGGGCTGATTTATTTATCGTAGAATGTAATATGTTCGATTCTAAAGTTGGAGGCCATCTTGATTATTTAAGTTTAGTTGAACATGAAAAGGATCTCAAATGCAAAAGGCTAATGCTTACCCATTTGGGGGATGAGATGTTTGATAACCTGGATAATGTTCACCATACCTGGTTGGAAGATGGCTTGGAATTTTTAATAAATTAATGCAAATAGTTTCCAAATACATTTATTTCAATACCCAGGGAAAAACGGATATTGTAGATATTACTCCCCGGTTACAAGAGTGCCTGGGGGAAATTGAGCTTACTCAAGGCAATGCTACTGTTTTTGCCATTGGCTCAACTACAGGAATTACAACCATTGAATATGAACCCGGTCTGGTAAATCACGATATTAGGGAGATTTATGAAAAGATTGCCCCCTATGGAAAAGACTACAAGCACAACTTGACCTGGGGCGATGATAATGGAGCGGCACATCTAAGGTCAATGCTTACTGGTACTTCATTAACTGTCCCTTTCGAAAACGGTGCTTTTGTTTTGGGGACCTGGCAACAAGTTGTGTTTATTGACTTTGATACCAGACCCAGGGAGAGAAAAGTGCTGGTTCAGTTTATTGGAAGCAAATAACACCCGGTTTCTTCATCTTCACAAGATAAAATCCTGATAAAAGGCTTGCTATAGGGCATAATTCTTTGTAATTCATATAAATTCTAATTTATAGGGTATTTATTTACCTAAATATTAGAAAATAACATAAATATTTAGTTATTTGGGTTAAAATTGACTCAAAGATTAGATTATTCGTGTAAAACAATCATAATAATCTTAAAAACGCAACTATGGCAAAGTTTAAATTCGAGTACATTTGGTTAGATGGGTATATTCCCGAACCTAATTTAAGATCTAAAACTAAAATTCTTGATCTGGCCGATGATTACAACATCGAACTGGATCTGGTTCCGGACTGGGCATTTGATGGAAGTTCAACTGAACAGGCAGAAGGCAGTTCCTCTGATTGCCTATTGAAACCTGTCAGGGTATATAAAGATACCGGTAGAAAAAATGCATTTTTAGTAATGTGTGAAGTATTAAATGCTGATGCATCCCCTCATGTCAGCAATTATAGGTGCATGCTTCCTGAAGATGATCAATACTGGTTTGGATTTGAGCAAGAATACACATTTACATTTAATGACCGCCCCTTGGGCTTCCCGGAAAACGGATACCCAGCCCCACAGGGAATGTATTATTGTGCAGTCGGGTCAGGGAACATAGCCGGTAGGGAATTAGTGGAAGAGCACCTTGACCTTTGCCTTGAAGCAGGAATTGATGTCACAGGCATTAATGCAGAAGTAATGCTGGGGCAATGGGAGTTCCAGGTATTTGGAAAAGGTGCCAAGAAAGCTTCGGATGATCTTTGGATATCAAGGTACTTGCTATTTAGAATAGCAGAAGAGCATGGTGTGAAAATTGAATTTGCCCCGAAGCCAGTGAAAGGGGATTGGAATGGTTCCGGTATGCATACCAACTTTTCAACTGAAGATATGCGTGAAAAAGGCGGAGAGGATTACATCAAGACAATACTGGATTATCTGGGAACTGTCCATGAAAAGCACATTGCAGTTTACGGTTCAGGAAACCATGAACGATTGACAGGGCTACATGAGACCCAGTCAATTGATAAATTCTCATATGGTGTAAGTGACAGAGGTTCTTCTTTGAGGATACCAATATCAACAGTACTTAATGGATGGAAAGGTTATGTAGAGGATAGGCGGCCAGCTTCCAATGCCGACCCTTATAGGATTACAGAGATAATTATCGAAAGCATCAAACATGCTACCGCTAGCAAGGTTGTAGCCGCTTAACTACTAATTAGGAATAAAATAGACTAAGGCCATGCTGTAAAAGCATGGCCATTTTTTTTGTGGCCATATGCAATAGGTATAAACCCGTACTCTCTAATTAGTGTCTGTCAATAATGTCGTCCATTGAAAATCACCATTTACCCCAAACCCTGAAGGGAGTGCTGATTTTCAATGGCTTCACCCTTTAGGGGCGGGGTAAAAGTCATTGAAATCAATCGAAATTGAATTTATAGACAGACACTAATTAAGTATCCAAGTCCCTCAATTGTGTAGCTTGGCTTGTAATATATTACCGATATTTCAAGAAATATGGATTGCCCGATAAATTTTAGCGTTAAATATTGTTTCAATATTTAGCAATATCACGGATTAATACCATCAATACAGTCCTGATAATTGTACTAAACCATTTATTTTATCAATCAATCTTAATTATACAGCGAGTAAGTTTGATTGTATTTTAACTTTAATAGTATGTGCCATTATTTATAAAATTGCAAAAAAACTAATATTATATTATGAAAGGAATGGTATTTACAGAGTTTATTGATATGGTTGAAGAAAAATTCGGGCTTGAGGTTGTTGATGAGATAATATCCTCATCAAATCTTAAGACCGAAGGTGTATTTACCGCCGTTGGTACTTATGACCACACTGAGTTGGTAAAACTTGTTAATAAATTAAGTGAAAAAACAAATGTGCCTGTTCCGGATTTACTTAGAACTTATGGCCAGGAATTGTTCAAGGTCTTTGTTAAAAAATATAGTGTTCTATTTACAAGATATAGTAACACGCTTGATTTTCTTGAAGGAGTGGATCAACATATACACGTTGAAGTAAGTAAATTATATCCAGATGCAGAATTGCCAAAGTTAGTATTCAACAGGACTTCAGAAGACTCCATTACCCTCTTTTATGAATCAAAGAGAAGTTTATCAGATTTCGGAATAGGATTAATTTATGGTTGTGCTGAATATTTTAAGGAAAAAGTTACAATTGATGCAGAAGATAAATCCGGTGGCAAGGGAGAAAAGATCGAACTCAAGATCAATGTCATCAGGTAAACAAGTAGCCTATCTTCAAAGATCTTACATAAGGGAGAAAAAGTCCAGGAAAGAAGCTGAACAAGTAATTGAGGAGAAAAGCAGGGAACTTTATTTTGCCTATAAGGATTTGGAAAAATTGAACCAATCATTGGAGCAAAAAGTAAGGAAAAGAACAAAAGAACTTGTAAAATCAAGAAAAAAGGCTGAAGAGTCAGCTAAAGCAAAAGAACAGTTTCTTGCCAACATGAGCCATGAGGTTCGAACACCCATGAACGCTATAGTTGGCTTTACAGATTTACTAATAGAATCTAAGCCAAATGATGAGCAAAGGTCATATTTAAATGCGATTAAGACATCATCTAAAAACCTACTGGTCATCATCAACGATATCCTTGATTTTTCTAAAATATCCTCGGGAAAATTGGTGCTGGAATTAGTCGATGTTGATATAAAATCCCTAATCAACGATTTGATATATTCATTTCAGGTACGGGCCAAATCAAAAAATATTAACTTGAATTATGACTTTGATGACAAGATATCATCATTACTATTAGGCGATCCGGTACGATTGCATCAAATCCTAAATAATCTCCTTAGTAATGCAGTTAAATTCACGGAGGCTGGCAGCGTGGATCTTTGCTGTAGTTTATTAAAAGATTCCAAAGAATCCCAAAGCTTAAAGATTAAAGTGTCAGATACCGGAATTGGTATCGATGAGGATAAACTGGATTTAATTTTTGAAACATTTAGCCAGGAAGATCAAAGTGTCACCCGTAAATTCGGAGGTACTGGTTTAGGATTGGCGATAAGCAAGCAATTAGTAGAATTGTATCGGGGTGAATTACTTGTTGAAAGCAAAAAGGGTAAGGGAACGATTTTTACTGTAAACATTAAACTTAATAAAAGTTTATCAGCTACTTCGAAATCTATTGAAGTTTCGGAAAAGGAACGATATTCAATCGAAGGATCAAGTATTCTTCTTGTTGAAGACAATGAATTTAACCAATTGTTGGTTGAAAGTATTCTATCAGATAAAAATGTTAAAATCACCTGCGCTTCCAATGGACGAGAAGCATTGGAAATATTGAACAGCAAAAATTTTGATATAATTCTCATGGATATTCAAATGCCTGTTATGGATGGGATAGAGGCCACTCGAATAATAAGAAATGAAATGAAGCTCGATGTTCCTATCATTGCCTTGACTGCAAATGCTTTGAAAGATGATAAAGACAAATACTTAAATGCCGGTATGGACTCCTATATATCTAAGCCATTTGAGCAACAGGAATTGCTACGGATAATTTCTGATTTTAGAAGAAAATAATAAATAAAACCAGTTACACTATTATGGAACATACCAATAATGAGTTTTACAGCCTTGTTAAATTTATAGAACTTTCCAGTGGCGATAGTAAGTTTTTACGAAAGTTACTTGAAAAGTTTATTTCCAGTACTTCAGAGGTTCTCGAAGAAATAATTGTTAGTAAAAAAGAAAAAGATTTGGCAAAACTCAAAGCAATGGTACATAAAATTAAACCATCGGTTGAAATGCTATCTGTCACGAGAATGTCTGAACTTATCAATATTATCCAAAATGAAAACCGTGACACTGAATCTGCATTTAAATTTTCCGAAGAGTTGATAATAATATGCACGAAGTTGTTAACCGAACTGAATCAGGAACTTAAAAAGGAAAGTGCAATAAGAATTTGATTTCCGTTCTTGATTTGACATAAGGTATTCCATTTTCCGTTATTCTTCAATTATTGAATAATGGAAATTACAACGGGTTTATCTTGCCCTGATTACGGATGGCCAAGATTTTCCACTACCAGGTAAGTAAAGAAAATAAAAAAGATCAAACCACAGGCTAAAATAATAGTCAGGTTTAACCACTTTACTTTTATTGTGATTATGAACTCTTTCAATTTGCTATTCCATTGAAAATGTAAAATTGAAAGTAAATTAATCAAGATAGCTACCAATGGTCCCCCTAATAATAAAAATCGTTGTATCCAGTTAAGTACTGGTGTATTATCATTTTCGGCTATCCAATGATATACACCATTAATTATCGGAATTTTAATTTCCAGATAAAAGCTAAAAATTACCCCTAATAGAAATAGAAAAGGGGTGAGGAGAAGTAAAAATCCGGCAATTGCTGATTTTCTGGTATGCAGCAGGTATATTTTAAATAATTTCATGTGACTTTCTGCATTGACATCTGGACTTGTTAAATTTTGCATGGATTCTTCAAATTTTTCCTTTTCCATTTTTATCATTCGTATGTTTTATAAATGCTTAAAGATGTATTTGGTTGCATATTTTATAGAAGTTTCCTGATTTTCTCCAACCCACGGGATATCAATGATTTTACGGTGCCTTCTTTTTTACCAAGTATTTCACTGATTTCTTTGATCTTCTTTCGCTCAAAATATCTCAATGAAATAACTTCCTGATATTTTAGTGGAAGTAACTTTAACCTGGCCTGTACATCAATGAAATCCCAGTGCTGCTTTAATTCCTCTTCGGCTTTCTCTTTTTCATATTGCAGCTCTTGGGTTACATCAAGATCAAACTTAAATTGCTTATTTAATTCCAATAATGATGATTTGTGATATTTTCCTTTTCTGTAATATGAATTGATTTCATTGTTTGCAATCCTGTAAAACCAACTGGATATTGATACATTTTGCCATTTGAATTTCCAGAAATGAATGTAAGCTTTTAAAAATGTTTCACTGGTGATATCATTTGCAAGGTCAAAATCAATAACCCTTTTGATAATAAAGTTGAATATCTGTCTATGATATACTTCGTATAGTTTACCAAAGGCATTGGAATTATTACCAGCGTACTTAATTAATTCTTGCTCTTCCTCAGGGGACATTTTTTTGGTTTACATATAAAACGATTGCTTATTAAATGGTTGCAATCAAATTGAAATTACAAAACATATTTTGATTAAGGATTTATTTTACTAAAGGGTGATCCTCCATGGGAACCCCTTGGACCTTTAGGACAATAGTGAAACATATAAATATCTTTTACGTTTGTAGAACTAATATTTCTTTTGACTTTGTAGAACTAATACATTTTAACCTAATCAATAGTAGTTATGACAATGAGAATTAACATCGGGGAATTTGAGGAATTGGTACTTCTGATAGTAGGTATTCTTCAGGAAGATGCCTATGGAGTAGCCATTATGGAGGAAATCGACCAGCAGATGGGTCGCAAAGTTAACATAAGTGCTGTGCATTCAGCGTTGAAAAGATTGCAATCGAAAGGTTACCTAAAGTCGACAATGGGAGGTGCAACACAGGAAAGAGGAGGCAGGAGAAAAAGGTTGTTCCAAATTACTTATGGAGGCAAGTTAGCACTGGATCAGATCAAAGAAATGCGTACCAAACTCTGGAATAAAATGCCAGATTTTGCCTTTGACAATTAATGAATAAAACCGGCAACATATCGCCACCACACTGGGTCAGCAAATTTTTGAAATTATATTGCCGCAATGACCTTCTGGAAGAGATTCAGGGAGATGTACATGAACTGTTTTCAAAAAGAATTGAGGAGGAAGGATCATTTAATGCAAATAGAAGATTTGTCTGGGATGTTTTAAGATTTTTCAGATGGACCAATATTATTAACTCAAATAAATTTCAATTTTCAAACAACACTATAGACATGATCAAAAATTATTTTAAGGTAGGATTTCGAAACATCCTGAAGAACAAACTTCCTTCTGGAATAAATATTTTCGGGTTATCAGCAGCTATTGGAGTGGAAATTGTGGCCTTTTTATTCCTGGACTGGCAATATAACCTCGATAGCTTTCATCA
>CBDVAV010000238.1:0-7309 GCA_965372055.1 uncultured bacterium
ATTAATACATTGTTGCCGGACGCCTCTGGAACAGGAATTTCCTCTAAACTACTTTCCACTGATTTGAGATTTTGGAGGAGTTGTTTAAATTAGTTTAGTATTAATGATGATATTAATTCATCCCACTTCTTAACTGCTGATTCAACACTATGATTTTTTCTTATCGTTGACAATCCATTATTAGTAACCTTCTCTCTTAAATCTTTATCTGCAATTATAGTTTCAATGCCTTTGGCCAGTTCTTCAGGATTATTTCTCCTTACCAATATGCCACAATCATTTTTATCAATTAAATCATTTATACCATCAATTTTGGTAGCAACTACCGGTACTCCGGATGCCAATGCTTCCAAAATAGTATTTGGGAATCCTTCTGCATGTGATGGCTGAACAAATATATCCGACCAAGCAAATGCCTCTAATTTAATGTTGAGATCAGCCCAGCCACACAACTCAATATGTTCATTCAAACCTAAAGCACTAATTTTATTCTGTAACTCATCCTTTTTACTCCCAGAGCCATAAATCTTAAGTTTGAATCTTACATTATTATTTTCCAATAGTTCTAATGCATCCACTAAATCAAATACACCTTTATATACTTCAATCCACCCGATATATAATATATTCACACAATCTTCATTCTTCTTTTTTGATTCATTCACCTCATATTTTTTATAGTCAATCCAGTTTTGAATAATTATAAATTTTCTCCCAAGTGAATTTGAAATACTTTCATAGAATACTTTCCAAAGCTCGTTTTGACATATAACATTATCTACTCTATCGACTATAAGTGGGATTAAGCTGTGGTAAAACCCTGAGTTATAATAGTTATTTTGTATCAGTCCCGACCTTGGAGCTAATATTGTTTTTTTGCTAAATGCTCGTGCGACCAACAGCATAAATCCCTTTTCTATAAAACTAGCACCATTACTCGAAAAGGCGATCACAATATCCACTTTATAGAACATTAAGAATTTAAATAGCTGAAATTGTCTTTTTAAAACAGAAAATAACCGTTTATAAACAGGTGGAGCAGGAATTGAGACTGCGGTTGTATCTATTAAGTGGAAGTGGTATAGCTTTTTTAAGTTCGACTCAATTAAGGTTCTACAGGCAAAAATTTGTCCTCCCATTCCACCATCACCTGTTTGTTTTTTAAAAGCGCCAATAAATAGTACTCTATATTTTTTCAATTAAATGGCAACCTTAAATCGCTCTAACCACCCTCCTAATTGCATAAGCATCCAAAGGCGATGGGCAGCCTGGTAAACACTTATTGTTCCATTATCATTTTTATTCTCAAGTCCAATCTTCAATGTTTCATTTAAAATCGAATCCGGCACAATTTGCTTGAGTTCTTGATTATCTAGCATTTTAGAAGCCAATTTTTTAAATTCAGTATTTTGATAATTATGCAGCGGAATACTAAACCCACTCTTCGGATGATTAAATACTTCATCAGGGAGTATGTTTTTCATCATTTCTCTTATCACTAATTTACCCGTTCCATTCAATCTGATTAATTTATCATCTAGCCTAGTACTGAAATCAAATAAATCCGGATCCAGAAATGGAGCCCTGACTTCAAGCGAATTAGCCATACTCATTCTATCTACTTTTACGAGCATATCCAGGGGCAAATTCACTTTCATCCTGTAGTACATTATCTTTCTAAGGTCAGTCCAGGTGTCAGCCTTTGATGGAAATAAACTAGCATGACCAAATGAAAATTTAGCCAAATTAAATTCATTAAGTTCCTTAATAGAAAAATGCGAATGTAAATGAAACGGCAATTCAAATTTATTATATGATGAAAGTTTAAGACCTTTTACCAATTGTCTATACTTTGAGCTATTACGAAGCCCGGGAGCTTTAGCAAGGTAAATTAAAATGTTTGCTGTCGGGCTTGAAAGCATGCCTGGAAATGGTAAATTCTTCACTCTTTTATACCAATCAAAAACCGGATAGCCTCCAAATAATTCATCACCTCCATCACCGGAAAGTGCCACTTTTACATGTTTCACAATTTCTTTAGTTACATAGTAACTTGGTATGGCCGAAGAATCTACAAACGGGAATCCTACATGTTGAATAATATCGTGGAATATTTCTTCAGTAAAAGTAGCATTAGGAATTACAATTTCATGATGATCTGTGCCAAGTTTTTCAGCAACCATGCGTGCAATTTTACTTTCATCATATGTGGCGTCTTCAAATTTTACATTAAACGTTGAAACAGGTGATGACGAAACCATTTGCATTTGAGCTACAACCGCACTCGAATCAATGCCGCCAGATAAAAATGCTCCCAAGGGCACATCGCTAATCATCTGTCTTTTAACAGCTTTTTCGAAAATTGGAGAAGCATTACTAACAGCCTCCTCCATTGAATAAATAACATTTGATCCTAAAGAATAATCAAGTTCAAAGAATGAATTTATACTTATCTGATCATTTTCATAAACGAGGTAATTACCTGGTTGTAGAGAATATATGTCCTTTAGTAATGTGTCAGGTTCAGGGATAGTGGTAATTGTGAAATAAAATGGCAGCACTTCAAGATTCAATTGCCTGGGAATATCGTTATTTTCAAGCAAACTGCCAATTTCAGAAGAAAATGAAAAAATAGAATTTGAGCAATGATAAAACAAGGGTTTTTCACCAAATCGGTCTCGTGCTAACAAAATTTTTTCTTTTAGAGTATCATAGATACAAAACACAAACATCCCTCTTAACATTTCGAGCATATCTATGCCATATTCCTCATATAAATGGATTAATACTTCCGTGTCGCTATTCGACTCAAATACATAGCCTCTAACTAAAAGTAATTTTTTGAGTTCAAGGTAGTTGTATATTTCACCATTATAAACAATTACAGTCTTCCTGTTAGTGCTATACTTAGGTTGTGATCCATGTTCAAGATCAATAATTGTCAGACGTCTCATGGCTAAGGTTGCTATATCATCTGAAAACCAGCCGTCATCATCAGGCCCTCTATGGTACAAAGCGCTGTTCATTTTAATAACTTTAGGCTCTCGATACTCCTTAGTAGAGCCTATTATGCCAGTTATCCCACACATTTTGTAACAAAAAGAATTTACTTTCCTTGCCCATCAGACTGCAATTGCTTTTTTAAATAGTTCTTGCTTATTAAGCTTTACTTTTACCCCTGTTAAATTAGTCCAACAGACTCTGCTCTTTTGAACTAATATATTACTTAGACCTCTACTAATAAACCATTGAAAAATATCTTTCGCCCAGGCCAATAACAAACTATAATTCAATATCCTTTTAAACGACATCACTATCAGCCATTGAAAGATGCCATTTGTCAAAAGGTATTATCATATCATTTGGCTGCAAAGGTTTAAAAATAAAAGGCAGAAAAATTTTTCCTCTTAAATACTTGTCCTTGTTCACAAAACCAAGTGAAATAAGAACCTTATGTTCAAGTGTTGACTTCTGGGCAAATACCCTCGCAAATGAGAATTCGGATTTACTTTCTTTAAATACAAATTCAATCATTTCTTTTCCTGATTGTTGGTCTATGCAACAAAAATCAACCAATTGAATATCATTTGTCACACCTGATATCGTTTTTAAAACCAAGACCGTTGAAATCTCATCGGTAATATTCTTATCCACAAAAACCCTATACTTATTCAATGTGTTTTCAAAAAACCTCCATCTGTAATGGGCTGCTGTCCTGTAGCTCTGAAAAAGATTTTTTTCTCTGTGTTTATTGAGAAAAACCTCAAGCCGACTCAATGAATTTACATCCAACTCTAATATCTGGTCAGTGCTTTTAATTTGAATAGATGACAATTTCGCATCTGATTTATATTTAAACAAAAAATTTTTTGCCAGATTAAAATAGTTCAATGGCTTAACCAAATAAGGGATTGTCCCCAAATCCTTGAATCCCAATTTTTTTACAAATCCCCCATAGGACATTTTGTTTGGGAAGCCAATTATTCAATAAATCCCCTTTCTTTTTGAAAGTTCGTAGCAAGTCTTCGCTAAGATTGTGAACATTCCTTTTCCCCTATAATCTTTATGAGTGAAGGTATTTAGAGATAAAGCTCCCATCCGTCTCACTCCAGCAAGCCAAAGTTCCACAGGATTGACAATATAAACACCTACTAATTTATTTGTACCCTCTTCTCTCGCACAGGAGATAATAGCCTTACCATGGGGATTTGCATCGTATAGCCATTCCAAATAGGAAGGATTACTGGTTGAATTTTGGGGATTATTTTCACTTGAAAATAATTTGCTTATTTCCACATAATCCCCATCAAATTCTTGCTGAATATAGAATGATCCTATGTCCAAACTAATTCGTTTTTGTTATAATTTTTTTCTTGCCAATATAATTTACACTATATATAATATGAAATATCCAACCAAAGATACCAGATACCTGCAATTTTAGTTTTGGGATTGAAGCATCATCTGAAATCCCCATTATTTTCAATCTGAAGGGGTCAGAATTTTTATTATTCCAACCTATGTCAATCGTTCTCGCAGAGGAATACCCGATTTTCTTTAGATATTCGATTTCACGAGAAGCGTAATCACCATTAGGATAAGCAAAATGCTTTACCTCCAGACCATATTCTTTCAACGTTTCAATGGGCGTCCTTAATTCTTCGTCTAATTCTTCATCATCAAGCATAGTAGCTATGGGATGATTTGTTGTATGTGATTGAAAATCCACTATCTCTGACATTTCTTCAATCTGCAAACGAGTTAAGGCAGAAGGTAAATCACAAGCATTATTGTTTAATGATTTTTTGTTATCCACAAATTTGATTCGTTCCTTGTTTGGCAATAACATTAACGATTCTATTTCATCGGGATTAAGTCCCTCTTGCCACCAAAATTTACGGTTAGTACCAACAATACCAGAAACTATATAGATGGTTGGTGTGATCTTGTAGCGTTTAAAAGTTGCCCTTAAATTGTAGTTTAAATAATGTCCATCATCAAATGTAAAGACCAAAGCGTTAGGAGGGATAGCACTCCATTCGCGTTCACAAATAGCGTCAACAAGTTTCTGTAAGGAGATAAAGTTATAGTACTGGATGAGGTATTGGACATGTTGTTCAAAAATCTCAGCTTCAGGAGAATGATAAAGCAAAATAATTGCATGATTTTTACCCTTAAATTTTCTGGCAAAAAAATCCGGCCGAAATAATCTTACAAATAGATCAAGCATCGATTAATTCTTCCCATTTATTTTTTATCAAAGGTTCATCATATTGCTGCATCCATTTCGAAGCATTTTGACCAAGCTTTTCTCTTAAATCATCATTCTTTAGCAATTCGGAAATTGTTGAAACCCAGGTTTGTTCAGCAGTTGAAAGGGGGCCATTGTATTTGACGTTTTGATTTTCAAATATAGGTAATAATACTCCTCTGTCCGTAATGAATGGGTACTGTATGTTATCCTCTTTATCATAAGAAGATATTAACTCCTTAGGACCAACCTTACAATCAGTACTTATTACACAAGCACCGCAAATCATTGCCTCAGCCAAGGCGTTAGGGAATCCCTCATATTGACTGCTAAAAGTGAATATGTCGCATAACTTAATATATTTATAGTGGTTGGAAGAAAACCCAAGGAAGAAAACGTCCCCTTCCTTAAGATCGATTGAATTCTCTTGAGAATCAAAAACTACAGTTGTTAGATTAATATCCTTACAAAATTGTAAATATTCTTCTCTTTGAATTCCCTCGCCTATTAATATCAGTTTTATATTATAACCTTGAAGCAACAATTGTTTTAAAATTCGAAATAAAAATAATTGTCCTTTCAATGTGTACAATCTGCCAATATTTAAAAGAACTTGCTCGCTATCCCGAATGAGATGAATGTCCTTTTGATCACTTTTGGTTAATAGCTCATCAATGTTGTAAAAGTTAGGAATTACTCTTAGCTTACTTGCCATTGATCCTTTAATTGATAGCAAAGCTCCCTTATTCTCGTGGTTTTGTAATATGACTTCATCGGCCCTTTTAAAAATAAACGAATAAAGAATTTTAGAAAATTTCCCTTTCAATAGAACATGAATACTTGTTCTTACGCCGACTATTATCTTCTCCGTTCTTATTGTTATTACATTGATAATATCCGCTGATCGTAGAAAGCTGATCGAAACATCAACCTTATATTTTTTCTTTATACCTCTAATAAAACGTACTCTTTCCTGAAAGTTGAAAATCCAACTTACCAAACCTTTTGCAGGAGCCTGATTAAGACAAAGGTGTTGTCCTTTTGGTTTATAAGTTGTTGGATAATATTGCTCATTAATAAATGTAGCCACATATACATTATGATTATCAGATAAGAAAGCGGAAAGTTTGGCAACTGATTTCTCTGCACCCCCTCGGCATAAATGATGAATAATTAGCAGTACGTTTTTTTTCAAAAGAATTTATACCTTTTTCATCTTGAGCAGGAAAGCACTATGAGTAAAATAGGAGATAAAACGATTGCCCATGATAATACGCCCAAAAGCTTTCAAAGCGTTGAAGGTAGTCCACTGGATAGATTGGGTAGTGAACCCTGCTTCCTCTAAGTATTTTGCCCAAACTTTTGGATGTTGATGTTTTTCCCATTCAATCGATTTCGCAAAGGGGGATTTCATTCCAAGATCGTTAAAAAAATTTTTGCTAGTACAATCATGTACCAAAAGAACTGTACCTGCATTTGATATTTCTTCAAGTAATTTGAAAAATTTCAGATATTTTTGTTGGGCTTCATTATCATCTCTAAGTACAATACAAGCCTCTTCATCAATATGATTAATGGAATTATGCATCAATATATAATCAAACTGGTTGTTTGCCCGTTCATAATCTTCCAATATTTTTGTTGTATGGGTGATATTGCCCAGATTGCCAAGCAGTTTGTTGATGTCACCAAATTCTCTTATCATCCCTGCCGAACTCCCATTAAATTCCGGCTCCATTACAACCACTTTAGAAGCTCCATTAATCGCAGCATAATATCCAAAAAGTCCGTTTCCTCCTCCAATATCAATAATTGATTTGTTTTTAAAATCAATTCCCTTAAAAAGTTGCTTTTCGAGGTAAAACTTAAGTCTTTCAGGCTTACTGTAGTAGCCATTCTCTGCCATTAGATTATAATAATTCCTCTTTCCCATTTTTCTATTACCCAAATTAATTTCATAAAATCTCCTACTAAAATGAAGTAAGTAATCGCTAATTCTTACAGATAATAAAAGTTAGTTATTCTAAGTATTCTACTAAAAAGCTAAATTATTAGATC
>CBDVAV010000239.1:0-7307 GCA_965372055.1 uncultured bacterium
GGCAAACTCAGACTCTTTTGTTTCCAAAGAATTTGACACTCCTGAAGCAAATATTATAAGAGAATCATCCTCTGCATATTTACTAAATGCTTGAGCCATTAGTCCGTGTCCGACTACCACAACGAAAAATTATAATATATTCTCATATAAACTTATATAATCTTTTGCATGGGTGGTTTTAGAAAATTTAGACTCTGCTATTGTTCGTATACACTTCTCATCAAAATTATCTATTGAGTTCATGAAAGACTGGATCGTATCTGCAAGCGAACTTGATGTAAAATGTTCTGATTTAAGACCGTTAATATTATTATTAATATAATCTCTCATACCTCCAATATCAAAAGATATTGAAGGAGTCCCACACATCATAGAATCAATTAAAGTTAAGGGTAAATTGTCTTCAATTGAAGGAATAATGATTGCAGAGGCTGCATTATAAGCAATTGACATTAATTTTTCATCATTTATATAACCTGTTAAAGAATAACTTCCGATAGGCAACGGAATCTCTAAATTTTTATCGCCAATAATAAGCATATGAATATTCGAGTCATTCAATTGACTAAGTGCCTCGTGAAGTAAGGAAAAGCCCTTCCTTACATTATTAATAGCATCTGATGCAAAGAGGAATATTATTTTGTCTTTTGGAAGATTGAAAACCTCCATACAATATGCTGCATTTAAGGGTTGGTAAATTTTTTCATCAGATGCATGTGGAATAATAAAATGTTCTATGTCTTTAAATAATGTGCTTGATTTAGAACAATCGTTAAGCCAATTCGCAGGAGTAACTATCCGGAGAATTGTATTTGATTTTTTTAAGTTATTGATTTTTAAATTAAGATTTATTTTAGCATTCTGATCATTTATTGTGCCTTTTAATTGTGGGCAAATGTTACAATCAGACAAGTATTTATTGCAACCATTGGAGTAATGACAACCACCGGTAAATGAATTCATATCACTTAGAGACCAAATCACTGGTTTTTTATTCTTAATAAAAAAAGAGGGAAAGTCTAGAAATTCCGCAATCCAATGAAGATTAATAATGTCAGCATTCCTATATATTGGTAGGGCAGTAATATCAATACTCGATTGACTAAAAGAAAAATAATCGAAAAAATTTTGGGTGTTTTTTCTTCGAAGTTGGTTTTTCTTTTCAATTGTATCTATCAAGTTCAACTTTTGCAGGCTTCTTATAAGATAGTTTGTTGGGTATGAGGCAATGTGAGTATTTTTTATGGGACGATTGTCCAAACTCATGCATAAGATATTTGATGTTATCCCCTGATCTAGCAGTGCTTCATGTAATCTAACAGTAGCTTTGCCAGCTCCACCTTTTAAATTAGTTGTGACATGAAGAATTCTCATGATCGGAATCCATAGATGTTTAATTGCATATCCATACCGTTATATGTGTCTAACTTTACGAAGGGCGAACTACTCCTAAGCCCTGGGGCGTTTATATGCAATCTGAATCCCGCATCAGTTAGAATATTTATTACCATACCAAGATTCTGTGGATTACCGATAAAAGAATGATATTCCACAAATATATTTTTAACATTTTTAAGTTGTTCTTTACTGTCTTCTAATACAATTCCTTCAGCACCTTCAATATCCATTTTAAGAAAATCAACTTGTTTATCTAAATAGTCACTTAATCGACAAGTTTCTATGGTTATATTACTCTCTACATTCGTTGCAATCCCTTCCAAAATTGCACCTCCGTCTGCTCCTTCAGAATGAAATGCCAAAGTTGATTCTTTGTTCCATAATCCTTTATTGATAAGATTTAATTTATTGAAATTAAAAGCTGAAGTGTTGTTTTGTAAATACTTAAAAATGGTTTTATCTGGCTCAAAAGCAATAAATTCTGCATCTGGGAACAACTGTTGAAAATAAATCAAGCTTAAACCAATATTTGCTCCACAATCAATTATACGGGGCGATTTTTTATCGCTTTTGAATTGATATACATTCTTCAAAAATATTTCAGTGAACATAAATAGAAAAGAACTTGAATCTGGCAATTGGATCTCTTTTTCCAATAATTGAGTTGATGTGGGTGTAAATCGAGGGAAAAACTCAAGTTCCCAAAACAGCTTGGGCAAGTTATCAGATATTAAACCTAATTTTCTTTTTATTAAGCGTTTCTTTTTGTTCGAGATAATATTTTTCAGTATTCGAATCATATATAAATTTAAGCAAGGTAATTCACTTTGAATGATATTATTCCATTGTTAATAATGTGCCTTTAATGTTTAAATTATCCTTGTTGACCCAACTACCAAAAAGCTTAAATCTGCTAATAGTATAAAGGTAAAATTCTCTCAAAAACACATATAGTGGACTATGTTGCTTATTTTCTCTATAATTGTAAAAGTCCTTATCCAACAAATAATCGATATCTTTCATATACCAACACGGAAACCCCGTAATTACAAACAATTTAAAAATGTGATATTTAGAATAAAAAAAATCATAACCTAGCATTTTAAGTTCATCCCGTAAAATAATTTCATAGAACAACTGCCAAAATATACTAAGTCCAGGTTTCCATTTATTGAATTTATTCTCCTCCCTGAAACTATCCTTTTTAGTGGAAAAATTATCTCCTTGCCAAATATGTCCTCCAAAAGTTGATTTTAATATTGTATCGGAATAATCAATTCCCAATCCTTCACAAAGAATCTTCAGAAATTTGTTTTTATAAGTATGAATATCTTCAAGGCGTATAATCAAATGATTGTTTTGGTTTTTTGCTATTGACCTAAGACTGTTTTTGTACCACCAGTAACACAGATTGCTATATTCAGCAGTGGAATATTTATTTTCTTGCCACTTTTCTGCCTGGAGATTTCTCTTTTTTTTTACCCAATTATTTATTGATTGATGATTACTTCTGGGATCTCTAATAATTGACAGTATTTTAACATTGGTAAACTGTTTAATAATCGATAAAATGATTTGTTCATTGAAATTCAAATTATGCTCATGAATATAGATGCACTTTACCTGATCCATATTTACCTTAAAATAAATTCCAATGGCATAATGAAGCCCTAAAAAAATTGTTTTATTTGAAACAGTTTCTTTAATTCCACATTCATTCGACATTATTTTAATAATTTCGGTACTTTCAATAGTTAAAGTTTTATTGTTTTCTTCTCCTAAATCATTGTGAATATTATAGGGGCTTAAAATTTCAATCCACAGATCAATATTCTCTTTAACAACTTTAGCCCAATTTTGTTGGTTTTCGTTCAATTCTGGTATGATTTCTGAAAAAAAATTAATCACACCGGGAAACATTAATACCTGTGGATGCCCGTCTAATAAGCTTTGCATAAATAAAGACCCCGAACGCCCTATTACATTCTGAACAATTACCTTTTCACCATTTTTCTTAAATTGTTCTCTAAAGTTTTGAAACGTAAATTGACCCATAAATATTTATAGTATATCAACTTGAAGATCCAATTTTTCATCTATTTCTATCCAACCGCCTTCAATAAACACAGCTTTTACAGGTAAAACATTATCAATTATCAATTGAATAAAAGTTGTCATATACATATTATCAAAGCTTTTGCCGTCATAAGAGGCTTTTCGGTCAAGGGAATGATAGTAATCAATGATTTGCGGAAGTATGTGGTTTTTGATTTTAAGAAGGCCAATATATTGACCTTCTACATCTTTGTAGGAAATGGGTTTCTTGCCCAGCTCAATAATATAATTTTCTTTGTCAAGTTTTAAAGTTTCTGCATCGGTCAAAGGGTCAGGCATTCTTCGTTCCCAAAATGCTCTCCAGTTTTTATCGATTACCACGGCCATTGAGGAGTCGTCTTTTAATAAAACTTCCAAAGTGTTTTTTTTATATACTATGTCAGCATAACTAATAATAATATCATCTGTGAATTCATTTTCAGCACAGAACAATGTATACACCATATTGCTTACAGCAAACCGTTCATTTATATAGTACTTAATGTTTTCCTTTTGAAGTTTTTCAGCCTTATAGCCTTTTACAACAACAACATCATTTATTCCATTTTCTCTTATAGATTTAAGAATGTAATCGATAATCTGCTTTCCCTTGTACTCCACCATACACTTAGGTTTATCTTTAGTCAATGGCATTAGTCTACTGCCTTTCCCTGCAGCTAAAATTATTGCTTTCACTGTAGATAATGTTTAATCAAGTTTATATCTTGTTTTTCTGGGATGGTATTTCTTTCAGGATGCCACATTTGCGCATAAATTCTTCTTTCAGGATTTTCAATTGCTTCAATGCAATTATCATTACTTACCGCTACTTCTACAAAGCCTTTCGGGAGGTGTGCCAAAGTACTGTTATGATACGAATTCACCTTGGATTGGGAGTTTATTAAGCTATAGCAACTTGCATTTTCATTAAATTTTATAGCATGTTTTGTTGCCACATGATTTTGAATACTATTTAATTTCACACCAAAATACTTTCCAATCATTTGCATTCCTCTACATATTCCTATAATAGGAATTTTATTAGATATTGCGAATTCCAATAATTCATATTCATAATCATCCCTTATCTTAGAGATTTTTGATTGGGTTTGATGGTAAAAGTCATTACCTCCTGAAAAGATAATTCCTTCAATGTCCAGAGTGTTAAAATAAGTTTCAAAGGAATACTTATAAGGCAAAATAATGGGCAAAATATTTGAACTCTCGAAGAATTTTGCCCACTGGATATCAAGTCCGGATCTTACTTCGTAATAAGTAGGACTAATATCTATTCGTTGTGTAATTGCAATCTTTTTCAAAGGACAATTTTAACTTGCTTTGTAGAACAATTTAATTCAATGACATTAGAATTTTTCCAAATATTAAATAATTTCTCGCCTGCGCCTATGACTGCAGGTAGCCCTGACTCAGCAGCCCGTATCGCCATATGGGAATTAGCTCCCCCATACATAGTTATCAACCCTTTTATCCCATTTGAAAACAACCAATCATAACCCGGATCCGCATTTTTTATAAATGCAATTTTATCCTTTAACGAATGGTCATTAAAATCTTTTTCTAAAACAACCTCTGCGGTAATACTGTTGAGCGTAATGAAATTTGGCTCTGCTTCTTCCAAATAAAAGTCATATACTTCAGAAGGATCAGTGATCAGATGTGGCAATTTGATGCTCTTTGTTATTTTATATTGCTTTTTATTCTTATCAATGTTATCCAACATTACTTTATCAACATCATCACTCTCAAGGGATGCATAAAGTTTCAAAATAATATCTATATCAAGATGGGCAAGTTCTTTTTTTTCAATTTTAAATCTTTTGCCTAAAAGTTTAATTTTTTCCAAAATTTCATCAATACATTTAGTGAAAATAAACTTCGCCCTTTCACGTCCTTCAATGGCATCCCTGAAAAACTTAAATATCTCTGAGACTGTGAGATTAAAACCACTTTTGGTTAGCAATTCCTGGATTGCTGATTCTTGTGATTTTGTAAGCTGGAAAAT
The DNA here is from genome assembly GCA_965372055.1 of uncultured bacterium. Lineage (GTDB taxonomy): Bacteria > Bacteroidota > Bacteroidia > Cytophagales > Cyclobacteriaceae > CBDVAV01. The sequence continues at coordinate 5,516 of CBDVAV010000239.1, forward strand.
GACTTCCTTTTTAGAACCAGAAATAGGTTTTCTTTTAAAATATTTAGGGAATCCCTCCCTGTAATTATCAGAAAGAATGTCATAAGTCCCAGGTCGTAAATGTCCATAATTGATAAGAAAATCATTTTGTGTAATCTCATTGTTCACAAGTTTCCAATAATCGAAATTAAATTCTTTTGCAACTGTATTTAAAGATTGCAAAAACACATTAATATCATCAGAAGAAAGAACCTGAAGTCTCTGAAGGGAATGTAACATTTGGACAGCTACAAATGCTGCTCTTGCCAAGCCTGCAAATGGTAATGTGCCATAGCGTTTACATTCTTCTGCCAACCAATATATTTTATCAATAGTTGACATTTGGCTTGCTAAAATTTTTTCTTTCCTTGTATCTAGTTCCTTAACCTTAAGTAAGTCAGCAACCATTAGGCCGTTTTCTTTAGAAATAATATTGAAAGTGATTGTTTTTAAAGCCTCTTTTAGCTCTTCAGTTTGAGCAACAGAAAAGTCGTGATTTCTTAAATCAACAATTCTTTTTTCAATATCAAAATAGTAACATGAGTAGATAATATTGAACTCAACTTTATCGTGATGATTGGGACTTTTAATCAACTTGTCTAAATAATAATTCACTAATTTATCTGATAAATCATTACCCAAGGTTTGAGGTAAAAATGAGTTGAAACTTACCCTTACGTCAATATAGGGTAAACCCAAAAAAGACACCATTAGCGGAAAACTTCTCAGGTTCTTGTAGCCATATTTATCTCTTTGATAAGCCCAAATTGCATCTGTAATCAGTTCTTTATAAATGGAAAGAGCCAAGTTTTTTGGCCTTATACCTATTATCTCAGCAGGGTTCCAATCTGGCATAACCCCATAAACTGTTTTATTTCCATAGAGGTTCGGGTGGGGTGCATTAAGTTTCTCCAGTTTCTTGACAATTTTAAGGAGCAAGTACTCATCTGGGACATTTTGATTAGTTATTCTACCTAATAGAGGCCGCACTTGAAAAACAAATACTTGATCATCTTTATTAACAGCAAATTCAATATCAAGATCATCCATACCAAATAGGCCTTCTAATTCGGTGGCCATATCAATTAGCTTTTGAATAAAAGTTGGTATATTTTTATTGGGAGACTTTTTATATCTAATATAGGTTTTAGCACTTATGCTTTTCCCGGAAGTGATGGAATCATAAACATCTGTATTTTCATCATAGTTTATTACATAGTACTCACTTTTACAATCGATTTCTTTAGTGAAAAGGACTCCGGAAATTTTGATATCTTCTAAATGTGGCTGAATAAATATTTGCTCGTTTTCTTTGATGGATTCACCATAAGATGCAAAGACATCATAAATGGCTTTTTGTAAGAGATTATTATCTTTTGATGGAACATTCCCTACGGTTAGAAAATGACCTGCGTTTGAAGTGTCATTTTTATCTTCATGAGCAGAAGAACTTCTAACAATTGCCAGTGATGCTTTCACGAGTCTTAAGGAGGCAGCTGAAGAACTCAAAAGTACTTTGGCTGGTATCCAGCTGATGACTATGACAAGTGTGGTATCTGGTGGGGGCGTATCTGGTATCCCTGTAAATGCTGCAGCTTTTCTAGCAATTGAAGCAACAGTAGATGGAATCATAAGCGACATAGAGACTGAGATTTCAGACCTGGGAGCTATAAAACCATGAGTTTAGATTACAAGTTAGATCCAAACACTAACGATATTATAATAGTACAAGGACGTCCAGTTATGATTACTGGACGTGATGCCAAGGCGCAAC
>CBDVAV010000240.1:0-7284 GCA_965372055.1 uncultured bacterium
CAGGAGAAGTGCAATATCTGTCAGTTGCGGCACTGATTACAGTGACACCGTAACCGTTACCGTAAACGCTGAACTTTATGGTGGAAGCCTGATCTCCAATCAGACTATCTGTAGTGGGGACACCCCAACCGCCATCCAGCCCGACCCCGGCGACCCCATTAGTGGTGGCGATGGCAGCTATACCTATGTTTGGGAGCAACGCAGCCCCCCCTCGGGCAATTGGTCTGTCATTACCGGGGACACCCTGTTCAATTACTTCCCTCCCGCACTGGTGGGTTCCCTGGAATACCGCAGGTTGACAAGTTCCTGCCTGGATTCGAAATACAGTGCCAACACCGTTACCGTTACCGTTGACCAGCAATCGGTGGCAGGTGAAATAGGGGAGGTTGGTCCCTATTGGGACAGTGCCACCGGCACCCTGACCCTGTCGGGCCAATTGGGCTTCGTGGATTCATGGGAACAACGGCAGGTCGGTGCCCCAACCTGGAACCTTATCGCCAATTCGGCAGGAAGCCTTATCCATAACTTTGACAGCCTGACCCAATCCACAGAATTCAGGGCCACCGTAAGCAATGGGACATGTGCAGCGGTCATTTCACCGGTGCAGACGGTGACGGTAAACCATACCGCCTTTACCGGGACACTGCTCGGTACAGAAACCGTTACCGGGCCGATGAACAGCGGCTCGGTTACCCTGAGCGGCTATAGCGGCACTATAGATGAATGGGAATATTATGAAGCCGATTCAAGTATTATCGTGGCCTCCACTGCGGCCACCATCAATTTCAGCAATCTCTCCCAAAACCGTTATTACCGGGCCAAGATCACCTACCTGGGCTCAACCGAATACTCCCCCTGGCATTTGACACGGCACAGGGAAGATGCAGATCCGGATTTACCACAATTGCAATACGTAAAGACCGAGCAATTAAGACAGCCCATAACCGATGAGACAGGTATCGAAAATTCTTCCCCTACCGTGGCCTTTGGGTACTTTGATGGCCTGGGGCGTACTACCCAATCAGTGGTAAAGGATATCAGCCCAAACGGTAACGACATGGTATCCTTTGCTGTTTATGATGCCTTTGGCAGGCCCACCAAGGGTTACCTCCCCTACACTGACACCGGAAATGATTATTACACCAATGCAGTGGCGGACCAGTTGGCCTTTTACGATGGCACGGTGGCTAATAACATTCGCGATGATGACAACCCCTGGGCCCAATCGAGCTACGACAGCTCACCCTTCCAGAGAGTGCTGGAGCAGGGTGCCCCCGGCACTGACTGGCAATTGGGCAGCGGCCATACGGTAACGTTCAATATATTGTACAACACCAGCAGTGAAGTACGCCAGTGGGATGCCGATGGCACTACCACCGGTAATTATGCAGCCAATACCCTTGTAAAGAATACCATTGCCGATGAAAACGGCAACCGGGTAATCACTTATACCGACCACCGGGGTTTAACCTTCCTTAAAAAAGTAGAATCAAGTTTAAACGTGTTTTTGGAGACTTATAATATCTATGACCAATTGGGAAAACTGACCTACACCGTTCCCCCCAAGGCATTGGAAACCTTGGGTGCCGGATCAACCCTGGATGCCAATAGCGCCAGCGTGGCCGAACTGATCTATACCTACACTTACGACAACAAAGGGCGATTGGTGGAAAAGAAAGTGCCGGGCTCTGCCATGCAGTACATTGTTTATGACAACCTGGATCGCACCGTGCTTACCCAGGACGGTAACCTGAGGGTCGACAACAATTGGTATTTTATTAAGTATGACCATCTTGGACGACCAGTTTACAACGGTATTTATACCAATGCCACCCAAACCACCCGGACAACGGTACAGCAGCTATTTGATGCCCTGGATTACGACAATAGCGATCAATATTTTGAAATTGAGGAAAGCAATGCCACCTACCAGGGTTATAGCAACCGGGTATTTCCCACTGGCGGGCTGGAGGTACTGAGTGCCAATTATTACGACCACTACGATTTTGATCGGAACAGTACCGACGATTACACTTATGACAACAGCCACCTTACCGGCCAGGAAGCGGCCAGTTACACCCGCACCCGGGGACTGGCCACGGGCAGCAAGACCAAAATATTGGAAACCAGTGATTGGCTGGTGAACGTGGTGTTCTATGACGACCGGGGCCGGGCTATCCAAACTTTTTCCAACAACCATAAAAACCTTGTGGTCAATGATAAAAGTACTTTGGTTTATGATTTTGAAGGAAAGGTGCTGGAAACAATGAAGACCCAAAATGACGGGGTCACCTCTTTGGACATTAATGACCAATATAATTATGATCCGGTTGGAAGGTTATCTGGGATTACTGAATACTTGCCAGCAGTGCCCACCTGGGAAAATGAAACAAAAGTTACCACTACCGGTGATTATATTGAAAAAACAGGTGGGGGAGGTTCCTGGAACGCGGATGCCACCTCGGCGGAAAAAATCCTGCTCAATGATAATGGTTATGTCCAGGTAGTTGCTTTTGCTGGTAACAAGTCAGTGTTTGGCCTGGCTGCCCCCAATGATGTAGTCGGGAATTCGAGCATTAACTATGGATTCTATACCATGAGCACTGGAAATCTTCGAGTGTACCTTAGCGGTGCTAGTCAAGGCAATGTAGGAACTTACCAGACTGGGGATATCCTGCGGGTTGAAAAGAAAAATGGAGTGGTATACTTTATACAAAATGGAAATGTATTGTATACCCAAGCCTTTGCTGGTGAGGCAGAACTAGTAGCAGACTTTAGTTTTGCCGGCAACGGAAGTAAATACGATAAGGTAAGGATAGTTACTTCAAGTACCCAGATTGCCTCTTACTCCTATAACGAACTGGGCCAACTGGAGCAGAAAAAGCTTCACCAGAAAGCAGACCAAACCTACTTGCAAACCGTGGACCTGGCCTATAACATCAGGGGATGGCTCAAGACCATCAACGACCCCGGTACAGGCAACGATGCCAATGATTTGTTCAGCATGGAGCTGACCTATAACGAGGCCTTTAGTGGGCTAGGACATGCATCTGCCTATAACGGCAACATTACCGCCATGCAATGGAAAGAGAACTTTGGCAACAGCACAGGGGATGATGCCAGGGCCTACAGTTACAATTATGATAAGATGGACAGGATAGCAGGCACGGAGTATGGGGAAGGCACTGGTTGGCTGGACAATGAAGATATCTATAAGGTGAGCAATATTGCATACGATGAAAACGGCAATATTACAGGCTTGCAGCGCAACGGTGAAGCCGGGACTATTGACAACCTCACTTATACCTATGATGGCAACCGCATCTCCAAAGTGGAAGATAGCGGCACCGCCCTGGGCTTTAACAACCAGGCTTCAGTTACCACCGAGTACAGCTACGATGCCAACGGAAACATGACCGAAGATAAAAACAAGGGCATTACTTCCATTAGCTACAACGTGTTGAACAAACCCGATTCGGTAATCTTTGACAATGGCACCGCTATAAAGTATATTTACGATGCCTCAGGCAGTAAATTAACCCAAAGAGTGTACAACAACAGCAGCTTGCAAACCACCACCGATTACCTGGGCTCATCCGTATACCAGAACGGGGCATTGCAATTCTTCGCCCACCCCGAAGGCCGGGTGGTTCGTCACCCTGAACTTGGTTCAGGGCCTGGAGGCTACGAGTACCAGTACGCCTACAGCGACCACCTGGGCAATACCAGAATGGTCTATACTTCGGCGGAGAAGGAGGATACATACCTTGCCACCATGGAAACAGAAAACGATACCGAGGAAAGCCCCTTCTTCTCCAACCTGAATACCAGGGTAGTGTCTGCTGCAGCCAATAGTACCATCGATGGAAACGAAGCTGCCAGGTTGAACCAGAATACAAATGTTGGTCCTGCCATGGTCCTGAAGGTATATCCAGGTGACATCATTGATTTGAGTACTACAGCTTATTATGAAGGAGGTAGTGGTTACAGCACTATTCAAGATCTTTCCGTGATGGTAACAGCAATATCAGGAGCCTTTGGTGGTCTTAATGGCGGAAGTGAGGCACAACAAACAATATATGATGCGTTTAATGGTGTTGGAGCTGGACTACTGGGGGGTACTACTGATGATAATGTTCCGGCTGCTTATCTCAATTACATAACTTTTGATGAGGATTTCAATTATGTTCCAGCCAACAGCGGGTATATTCAAATTACTGCCAATGCCAATACTGTAAAGGAGACACTGTCTGCCAGTAACATTACCATCAATAAGGTTGGATTTATCTACGTGTACCTGAATTATGAAAGTGCCTCTAATAATTATGCTTACTTTGATGACCTGACAATCACCCACACCAAAGGCGCAGTAGTGCAATCCACAGGCTACTACCCTTTTGGCCTGCAGACGGCAGACAGTTGGACACGTGAAGATGCCCTGGGCAACAGCTTCTTGTACAATGCAGGAAGTGAGTTCAACGAATCCACAGGGAACTACCAAACTTTCTTCCGTGAGTACGACCCAGCCCTGGGAAGAATGACAGCCATTGACCCCTTGGCCGCCAAGTACAGTTCGTGGTCACCATACAATTATGCATTTAACGACCCTGTGGCCCTGAACGACCCCAGTGGGGCAGAGCCTGACTTCGAGTGCACGGTTTGCAACCCTGACAACAGCACATTTATGGAGAGGCTTGACATGGGCGGGCTGGGTGCTGCATTGAACATGCCCGAGGACGCTTACCTCACCAATATCCATACCTTTGCAAATCAGACCCTTCTGAATGCCCAGCAAAGCAGCCTGGCCAATGATATTCACAATGGGAGTGCCAGTGCAGCCTATGATTATGGGCAATTGTATGGAGAAGGGTTTACGGGGGAACTATGGTTAAGGGATGGAACATTACAAATGTCCTTTAACGATGGTACGTTGAACGGATACTCTACATTTTCATATGGAGACCAGGGTGGGGATAGTTTTGGCCAAATTACACATTACGATGAGAATGGCAACATGATCAATGGTAGGACTACCCTACATATAAGTGGTAATAGACCAGATCCAAATGCAGGTATCGGTTTATCATCAGGTATAGGAGGCTTTATCCCAGTAGTCAGCAATGCCCGTGATGCAGCCTACTGGTTCCAACAAGGAGATATTAGCAGGGGAATTCTTAATGCTGCATTGGCAGCCACTGATTTGGTTGGCATTTCAGCACTTGCTAGAATTGCCGTCAAAAGTGGTGCTAAAGTTGCTGCTAAACACAGTTTTAAATATCATTCAAGAATAAGAGCAAGAGCTTTACAAGACCCAGTAGCTCATAATTTCCCTTACTCATTTGATGATATTATTCTTAAAGTTAAGCCTATAAACCAGGCTGATGGTTCGCTCTTATACCGAAAGGCAGGAACACTAAATGGCAAAAATGGTTTTTTTGAAATTGGTTTAAATCCTGAAACAAAGACGATTTTTCACAGAACATTTATTGGAGGCAAGTTATGAAGTATCTAACGATAATTCCAGACTATACAGGATCTTGTATAAAGGATGATTTTACTGGACAGATAGAAATAGAAGAGTTAGGATTGCCACAAGACTTTATTGATGAAATATCCTCTTGGCATGAATCATATAAAATAATAATCCCTCTAAGTGATGCACAAAGGTTAGCTCAAATGGAGGAAATAGAGAAATTGGATAAGAAAGGACTAAAACTCTCTCAAAAATTAACTAAATTACTATTAGGTGGAGCAAAAGTGAAGTACTTTAGTGAAGGTCTAATGAAGTATTTGCCAGTTTAGAAATGAGAATTCTGCCACCGCAGTCCCTTCGTTCGCGCGCAGCACAACACTACATGGTTTTATAATACAAGTGACTAAATTTGGGATAGGGTTTATAAAAGTGAAGATTGCTACACACTATTGCTTTTTGACAATGGCACGGCGATAAAGTATATTTACGATGCCTCAGGTAGTAAATTGACCCAAAGAGTGTACGAAAACAGTACCTTGCAGACTACCACCGATTACCTGGGCTCCTCCGTGTACCAGAACGGGGCATTGCAGTTCTTTGCCCACCCCGAAGGCAGGGTGGTTTACACCCCTCCTTCAGGGAGGGGCCGGGGGAGGTTACGAGTACCAGTACGCCTACAGCGACCACTTGGGCAATACCAGGATGGTCTATACTTCGGCGGAGAAGGAGGATACATACCTTGCCACCATGGAAACAGAAAACGATACCGAGGAAAGCCCCTTCTTCTCCAACCTGAATACCAGGGTAGTGTCTGCTGCAGCCAATAGTACCATCGATGGAAACGAAGCTGCCAGGTTGAACCAGAATACAAATGTTGGTCCTGCCATGGTCCTGAAGGTATATCCAGGTGACATCATTGATTTGAGTACTACAGCTTATTATGAAGGAGGTAGTGGTTACAGCACTATTCAAGATCTTTCCGTGATGGTAACAGCAATATCAGGAGCCTTTGGTGGTCTTAATGGCGGAAGTGAGGCACAACAAACAATATATGATGCGTTTAATGGTGTTGGAGCTGGACTACTGGGGGGTACTACTGATGATAATGTTCCGGCTGCTTATCTCAATTACATAACTTTTGATGAGGATTTCAATTATGTTCCAGCCAACAGCGGGTATATTCAAATTACTGCCAATGCCAATACTGTAAAGGAGACACTGTCTGCCAGTAACATTACCATCAATAAGGTTGGATTTATCTACGTGTACCTGAATTATGAAAGTGCCTCTAATAATTATGCTTACTTTGATGACCTGACAATCACCCACACCAAAGGCGCAGTAGTGCAATCCACAGGCTACTACCCTTTTGGCCTGCAGACGGCAGACAGTTGGACACGTGAAGATGCCCTGGGCAACAGCTTCTTGTACAATGCAGGAAGTGAGTTCAACGAATCCACAGGGAACTACCAAACTTTCTTCCGTGAGTACGACCCAGCCCTGGGAAGAATGACAGCCATTGACCCCTTGGCCGCCAAGTACAGTTCGTGGTCACCATACAATTATGCATTTAACGACCCTGTGGCCCTGAACGACCCCAGTGGGGCAGAGCCTGACTTCGAGTGCACGGTTTGCAACCCTGACAACAGCACATTTATGGAGAGGCTTGACATGGGCGGGCTGGGTGCTGCATTGAACATGCCCGAGGACGCTTACCTCACCAATATCCATACCTTTGCAAATCAGACCCTTCTGAATGCCCAGCAAAGCAGCCTGGCCAATGATATACACAATGGGAGTGCCAGTGCAGC
>CBDVAV010000241.1:0-7271 GCA_965372055.1 uncultured bacterium
TAATTAGTAGTAAGTAGAATTTTTAAGAATCGTGGTATTCCGTAAAATCCGTGATGTCCGTGTTCCTGTTGTTGAGTATTAAGTAGTAAGTAATTAGTAGTAAGTAGAATTTTTAAGAATCGTGGTATTCCGTAAAATCCGTGATATCGGTGTTCCTTTTGTTGAGTATTAAGTAGTAAGTAATTAGTAGTAAGTAGAATTTACTCCAGCGCAGAGTCACTGGTAGAGGACTCTGAGCTTTAGAAAAATTCTAAAAATGCTGATCTGATGTGTGTTATAGCATATGCAGAGAAAATTGCTAATAATACTATGATTATCTTTCTCATAGTTAAATGAATAATTTTCTTATAATTTTAGTTTTTAAAAATGACCATAAAAGTTGCAATAGAATATTTTAGAACAATTACAATTACTGCAGTTAGTATTTTGCTTTGGGGTTGTGTGGATCAAATTGAATTTGAAAGCGAGGGTGTAGCAAGAATATTGGTGGTAGACGGAAGAATTTCTAATTCTCGTGGGCCTCATTCACTTAAATTAGGAATAACTACCGGTATAACTACCTCGCCAGACAAAATAGCAACACCTATTGAAGGGGCGGACATTACGATATTTGACAACCTGGGCAACAAGGAGGATTATTTTGAAATTGAACCAGGGATTTACTTGTTGCAAGGGAATATTGTAAAAGGAATACCCGGGGTAGAATACTTTATCGAGATTACTTTACCCAATGGTTCAAAGTTCAGATCTGTTCCTGAGATAATGCCTGGGGAAATAGAAATTACAGATTCGGTTATTTTAGAATTTGGTAAAGAAGATTACATAAGTGATGCCGGGATATTAACATCCAGAAACGTTGTAAAAGTATTACTGGATTCTCAAATACCAGAAACTACCAATCCTGTATTCTTAAGATGGCATGCTGAGGAAAGCTATCAATTAAATCCAACACAATTCCCCGAAGTTTTTTATGCTCCTTTCCCACCCCCATTTCCACTTCCCCCCTGTTATATAACCGAGTTCCCCAGTTTGCGTAGGCTCCCGCTTTTTAACGGCAGTAAATTTTCCACTGGGGTTCTTGATGATTTTCATTTATATAGTAGGGAGCTTGATTTTTCGTTTCAGGACAGGCATTATTTTAACGTGATCCGCTCTACTATAAGTTTTAACGCCATGGATTATTGGGAAAAGTTGGATAGAACTGCAAACCGGGTCGGATCCATATTTGATGCTCCCCCTTCTCCTGTGCAAGGAAATATCTATAAAATTGACGACCCGGGAGTGGCCGTATTAGGTTTTTTTGAAGCCATTGTTACAGATACCACAAGAAGGTTTACAATTATTTTTGATTTACCAATATTCATAAAATCTTGCAAATGGGATGGTCCCCCTATAAACAAATATCCAGACCGTTGCCTAAATTGCCTTCTTCCACCTGATCGCAATTTAACAAGATTTCCATACCAATGCCTAAATTGCCTTCTTATACCTGGCAGCAGTTTAACAAGGCCTTCCTATTGGCCTTAAATGAATTGTCATATTACTCAAATTGGTGCAACACCACTTTTAAGGGAATGGATTTGAGCTAATCATTATAAGTTGAGTATTGCTAATTGAAAAAAGAGCCCGGATAAAATGCCCAGGCTGTTACTTGATCAGTTGTCGGTTGTCAGTTTTCAGTTGTCTGTTTTCAGTTGTCTGTTGTCTGTGGCCAGATGCCAGATTTTGAACATCAATTATTGTTAATGCGGGCATTTGATTGACCCGCATCAACAGTTCAGTTCATGTTTTTAAGACCTGTAACTTGTCACTTGCAACTACTTGCAACCTAAACCTTATGCCAAATCTTCTTCAACATCGGCTTTATTGCCAGGGAGGTCTTCGGCTGTTACCAGTACTTTGGTACCGGCAAGATTGGCATTCACTTGCTGCACTGTATATTCCCATTTCAGTCCATCGAGGTCTATGGCATTGCCTTCCTCGATTACGGTATCATTGCCATCCGTAATCACAACCCCCACCGAGGTTACCTTGAAATCATCAATAGCTTTAATGTAGATCTTCTCCCCTATTGCCCCGCTGTACTGGCTCACATCAATTGCCTTTATTTCGGGCGCACTGAAGTAATCTTTGACCGCTGCCGCAAAAGCACTGCTATGCTTTCTCCGGTGGGCTTCTTCAAGGTATTGTTGCTTAATACCGGCATTTTGCATTACACTCTTGGCATATATAGCTGCTTCTTTAAATTTTTCCCTGTGGGCATCCTGCGCCGGAGAAGGGTCTTTTTCGCTCTTCACGGGAGCACTGGATACAATGGTTTGTCCATTGACCTGCCGAAAAACCAGATCATTGCCTAGTTTTCCACTTAATCCACTGGTTACAATGTTCTTTTTAATTTTTGCCAATTTGAAGTATTTATTTTATCAAGCTACAAATATGAGGTATTAAATTAATTATTTATAGCATTAATATTATTATACAATGTACATGTATGTTATATTAAATTATAACATGTTTCATTAATTACAAGCTAAGGTTTTGGTGATAACAATATCCCCGGCCTTTATCATCTGCCGGGCAATATATATCTTGGTGAATCAAGCTGTTTTTTTGCTGAAATGCCCCAGGTCTAATGTCTGTTTATAGGCTAATTAGGCACTCTTTGAATTGATGGTTCCTGTACTGTCCCTGTACTATGCCTGTACTATGTCTCTATACCAACTTGGGATTGGGGATTTTAGATATAGGTTTTGGGACGTTCAGAACTCCCTTAAAACCTCTCTCTTTTGCCCAGTGCATCTTTATATTGTCCTGTTCATAATCAGCCTGTTTATTATAATAATGATTGTAAGGTTTGGCAGGGGAATTAGTAATTGGTGTATGAGATGTGAGATGTGAGATGTGAGACAAGAGATTCGTGGAATTCTGTAAAATCCGTGTTATCGGTGTTCCTATTGCTTGGTTTATTCCCCCTTCTCAGAGACACCTGAAAGGGACTCTGAGACTGTCAAACTCAAAGTCCTCTACGTCTGAGTAGGGACAAGGATCAAGGAGTCCACATAGCAAGCAAGATTCCTCGACCAAAGCTCGGAATGACTCCACGGCTATACATTTTTGCCCCATTTCCCTGGCCTGTGTCACAGACCAGAATGACCATGACTTTTACGTTTCGATTTGTGCAGACACAAACCGAGGATATAGGGACGCAGGTCATCGGTTATCGCCATCATGAACATCTGCCTTTGTGTGCTAATTACACCTCAAGTCGGCAAGTACCGTCATCCCGAGCCTGGTCGAGGGAACTTGTTGCTATCTTGATATATTCTATATTTGTACTATAAAATCTCAACAAAGTACCAATGTATTTCGTTTACATTGTCACCAACCCTGACCGTACAGTCCTATATACTGGTATTACCAATGATCTGTCCAGGAGGTTAACAGAACATTATGAAGCAAGGGGCAATGACGAGTCATTTGCGGGAAAATATTATTGTCACCGATTGCTTTACTTCGAGCAATACCCAACAGCAATTGGTGCAATTGACAGAGAGAAACAGATCAAGAAATGGCGTCGTTCAAAAAAGGAATGGTTAATAAACCAGCTGAACCCACAATGGCATTTTATCAATGATAATTATATTGAGTACAAATCAAAATAAGATTCCCTGACAGCAGTATCAAATATGATTCCCTGCCAAAGGCGAACAAGATTCCTCGACTAAACTCGGAATGACTCCACGGCTATACATTTCCACTATACGCAGCGTATTAAGTGCTTAGAGTGACGCCTGATATGTATTTCAGGGTTTGTGCAGACACAAACCGATGGTAAAGGTCAAAACCATCGGGTGCATATGGAAATTCCAAAGCTATAAGGTATGATAGAATACAGCCATAAAATGGGAGCAACTCCCCAGCAATACAAAGACATGAAAGATGGCATGGTTGTACGGTATTTTATTTAACAGGTATAGAACCGCCCCAACAACATAGGATACACCGCCAATAAACAGCCATATCAATCCCATGACAGAAAGATTATCAATTAATGGATTGATGGCAATAATGATTACAGAGCCCATCAGAATATAGCCAAAGGTGGATATTTTATCATAGTTGCCAGTGAATATAAGCTTAAGTGTAATCCCTGTAACTGCCAGTCCCCAGATTATCCCAAAGATGGTCCAGCCCCAAGCCCCTTTTAAAATTACCAATGCAAATGGAGTATAAGTCCCAGCAATTAAAACGTAAATAGTAGCATGATCAATTAGGTTCAGTTTTTTCCTGGTCTTGGGGTTTCTTGCCGAGTGGTACAGTGTTGAGGCCAAATAAAGAGTGATTAAACTGCCACCATAAACACTATAACTTACAATATGCCAAATTGTGCCGTACAAACTGCCATATGTTATCAGAAGTATAAATGCAGGAATGCTGAGGAACAGTCCAAATGCATGAGTTATAATGTTAATAGTTTCCTCTTTTTCAGAGTATCCCTTTAAACTTATCTCCATATTATTAGGTTTCAGATTAAATTAATCTAAACTACAGTTGGATAAGGGAAACTATATTCGTTCTTGCAATCAGTTGAAATTTACAAAACATTCTTTTAAAACCCATCATCGCTATTAATTCGTATATAATTTTTATATAAGAATTTTTGGAACCAAATGTCAATAATTTCCTTCTAAAAAGTTTTTCCACACTTTCACAAACTTATTTGGTTCACTGGTAAAATCACCCCAAAATTTTTGAATCCAATTAAGTAGTTTGCTTTGGATTTTACTTAACCGAAACATTTCAAATACCATACTGTTCGAATAATGGATGATATGTACAATAAACTCAAAATATATGAGTCCATAAATTCAAATCCTTAAAATACATCTTTCAACTAAAACATTACTACTATGGCCCCAACCGATACTAGACGCAATTTATTAGCAAACCTGATAAGCCGAGTAAAGTTTCTAGTCTTATTAGTCTTATTTACCAACTCTAACAGTTTTGGCCAGGTCATCGCTTCTGATTCCCTGGCATTGGTGGCATTGTACAATAGTACTGATGGTGCTAATTGGACCAACAATACTAATTGGTTGACCGGATCGGTAGGTGACTGGAATGGAGTAGCAGTATTGAATAACCGGGTGACAAGTTTACAATTGGGATTTAATAACTTGAATGGAACCATCCCTGTAGATATTGGGGATCTTGATGGCATCCTTACGTTGAATTTGAGTGTCAATCAATTAACTGGCACTCTTCCAACTGAGATTGGAAACCTATCGTTAATAACCAGGCTCCAGATTAATCAGAATCAATTATCAGGTTCTCTGCCAACCAGTTTAGGAAACCTTACGGCTTTAACCACTCTAGCTTTTAGCTTAAATCAATTCTCCGGACCACTACCACCTGAACTTGGTAACCTGGTTAACCTGACGAGCTTTTTCTTTGACAGAAATCCGTTTACTGGCTCGATTCCTCCAGAATTTGGCAATCTCATAAACGTGGTTCAGTTTGATGTAAATGGCACGAGGCTTACCGGTGCCATACCTGTAGAGTTGGGAAACCTGGCAAGTTGTACATTCATGACCCTTGGGGATTCCTTGACTGGACCCCTTCCCTCTGAATTGGGTAATCTGATAAATCTTACAATTCTCAGAATTGAGGGGCCATTTATTTCTGGCTCAATACCATCCACATTTGGCAACTTGACTAATTTAGATGAGTTAACCATTACCAGCCCATTAATGAGTGGTTCAATACCTCTGGAATTAGGCAATCTTAATACTTTACAAACATTGTTTATTTCGGGTACTCAAATAAGTGGTTCTCTTCCCATTGAATTGGGCAATATGACTGCTGTAACCCAACTAATTGTTATTGGAAATCAAATAACCGGATCCATTCCATCTACCTTAAATAATTTAACTGGCTTAATCACTTTAAATTTAGCTGATAATCAACTCAGTGGCTCGATACCTCCCGAATTCGGTAGCTTTGCTACCATAAGAAGTATCCTGCTGGAAAACAATCAGCTTTCTGGCACTATTCCCATCGAGTTGGGAAATATGACCATTGATAATCTATCAACAAGCACCTTGAATTTCTCCAATAATCAGTTGACCGGGGAGGTTCCCGGGGAATTAGGAAACCTGGATAACCTGGATTATTTGTACGTATCTGGAAATCAGCTAACCTCCATTTCGGCAGGTATAGGTAATGGTACCGAATTAAAGGAAATTAAAATTGATGGAAATCTTCTTGAATCACTGCCTGATTTTTCGTCTTTCGCTAATTCTGCTGGCCTGAGTATTATTGATGTGGCAAACAATCAACTGGACTTTGGCGATCTGGAGCCTCATGCAAACAACATTGCTCTGCGCTATAATCCCCAGGACAGTGTAGGTACTGCAATAGATACCCTGGTGATGAAAGATGACAGTATTACCCTGAGTGTCCAAACAGGGGGCAGTTCCAACACTTACCGTTGGGTTAAAGATTTCCAAACAATATTTGAGGCCACAGATTCCATACTCATTCTTGACCCCGTGGAGTTGGCGGATTCGGGAACCTATGTGCTTGAAATCCGAAACAGCATCGTCAATAATTTGGTCCTTTATAGCAAACCAATTAATGTAGTAGTTGAAGGGCCTCCAGTAAGTTCCGATGCATTCATGATCTTTTTTGATGTCCCTACCAGAACTGATACGGTAATGATAAATTTCGATTTCCCAAATGACATGTTCACTGTTGACCTCACGGTGGAAAATGGAACAGACCTAACAGATATTGTTGCTACTTTTATCATTTCGGACAGTGCCATTGCTACTGTGAATGGAGTGATTCAAGAGAGTGAGGTTACATCCAATAATTTTACAAGCCCGGTTACTTATGTGGTTACTGCTGAAGATGGGGTTACCAGTATTAACTGGATTGTAACCATAACGAAGGACCCCAGCACCGCGGCCAACATCCAGGATTTTTCTATCCTTGACCAAATTGGTGCAACAACCATCAATACCGATCTTAAAACCATAACTCTTGACTTTATTGCCGATGCAGATTTTACCGGTATGGTGGCTGGGTTTGCCCTTTCTCCCGGAGCCACGGCGAAGGTAGGTAGCCTGGATCAAGTGAGCGGTACCACTCCAAACGATTTCAGTAGTCCGGTTACTTATACTGTCACTGCTGAAGATGGTACCACAACTGCAGACTGGACGGTAACAGTTAATCCAGTGGGAGTAACATCGATTACAAATGATCGGCTC
>CBDVAV010000242.1:0-7261 GCA_965372055.1 uncultured bacterium
AGTGTGAGTAACCAACAACGATAAACGATAAACCAACAACGATAAAATGTACCTTGAAACCACTAAAGAAATTTATAAAAAAGCCGCAATTAATCCTGACATTGGATTATGCTGTACCACTACTCCAGTCTGGCAATTACCTGGATTAGATATCCCCAAGAAGATGCTGGAAATGAATTACGGATGCGGGAGCACCGTTCATCCGCGGGACCTGGTAAATAATCCCCGGATTTTATACGTGGGTGTTGGTGGTGGTATGGAATTGCTGCAGTTTGCTTATTTCAGCAGATATAAACATGCCGTAATTGGCGTGGATGCCGTAGAGGAGATGTTGAATGCCAGCAGGGAAAACTTTGCAAAAGCCGAAACCCTAAATCCATGGTTCGATGGAGCTTTTATTGATCTTTTGAAAGGTGATGCCCTCAATCTGCCGATTGATGATCATAGTGTTGATCTTGCAGCCCAGAATTGCCTTTTCAATATTTTCAAACAGGATGACCTTGCCAAAGCATTAAAGGAGATGTACAGGGTACTAAAGCCCCACGGGAAGCTGGTAATGTCCGATCCAATTTGTGAACAGGAAATGCCTGATAAGCTTAGGGAAAATGAAAAATTGCGTGCAATTTGTCTAAGCGGGGCCATTCCTTTAAATGATTATGTGAAAATTCTTACTGATATTGGGTTCGGTACTATTGAGATAAGGGCAAGAAGGCCATACCGTATTCTCCCATCTACAAAATATAATTTAGAGGAAAACATTTATATCGAAAGTGTAGAAGTAGCTGCCATCAAAGATCCTTTGCCAGAGGATGGCCCATGTATATTCACAGGCAGAACTGCCATTTATTTTGGCGGTGAAACCTATTATGATGATAATAACGGGCATGTATTAATGCCCGACCAACCGATGGCTGTTTGTGATAAGACTGCCAACAAGTTGGAGAATTTAGGTAGGGATGATATCCATGTAAGCCCTTCTACTTATTTTTATGATGGAGGCGGTTGCTGTTGATTTCTAACCATCATAAAACCTCCCAGGATGGTAAAATTTAAACGCATGGTCATTCTGAGTTGTAATAAAGCTTGTTCACAGGTTTAGTTTTATTGATAATTTAAACCATACCTTGATATTCTACGTATAAGAATTATCTTTACATAGATTATCTAAGTAAAATTAAGTAACTATGGCTTCAAAAGGCTTAATGGCCGCTACTACCAAACCGTTGATTCTTACCATTTTATCAGCAGGAAAAAATTACGGTTACAATATAATCCAAAAAGTAAAAGAGATATCTGATGGTCAATTGCAATGGTCTGATGGGATGTTATACCCTGTACTTCATCGCCTGGAAAAAGACGGATTTATAACTTCGGAGTGGATAATTACCTCATCGGACAGAAGAAGAAAATACTATTCAATTACAGTAACCGGTAAGGAAGAATTGCATTCGGCGAGGGAAGACTGGATTAGCCTTCATTCAATATTGGACAATCTTTGGGGACTAAAATCAACTACCTAAATGTTTGACCTTGAAAACTCCATAAAACAATGGTTGAATGAATTACGCAAATATTCTTCGTTCGAAGATGGGGATATTGCAGAAATTGAAGACCACATAAGGGACGAGATAGATCGCGGTATCCATTTGGGCAATTCTAAAGAGAAAGCTTTTAATAAAGCAGTTTCCACATTTGGGTCGGGAGCAGAGGTTGGAAAAGAAATGTATTATGCTAAGAGCAGAATAGAAAACTATAATCCGGAAATCTTTAAACAGGAGTTTCCGAAATCAGGAAACCCATTATTGATAAATATCACTATGTTTCAAAATAACATCAAGGTCGCCCTTAGAAATTTCTTGAAGAATAAGGTTTATGGAACAATCAACCTTTCAGGTTTGATCATTGGAATGGTCAGTTGCTTGATCATATCGTTGTATGTATTCCAGGAATTAAGCTATGATGGATTTCATAATGATTCAGACAACATATACAGGGTACAAATGAACCGATATGATGGGAATGAATTATTGTTTGAAAGTGCAGTTACATTTCCTGCTGTTGGCCCTGCCTTAAAGAATGATTTACCTGAAACAAATGAGTTTTTGAGGATTCTCCCCTTTGGTACAGGTATATATAGGTATTCGAGTCCCGATGGTGGGATAATATCATTTAACGAAATCAGAAGTGTTTATGCTGATGCTAATTTTTTCACTCTGTTCAATTTTAAATTGCTTAAAGGAAACCCCCAGGAAGTACTTAACCAACCAATGCAAATTGTTCTGTCAAATGAAACAGCCAAACGATATTTTAATGAAGTTGACCCAATTGGAAAATCCATCAATTTTAGGGGAGAAGATTTCGTGGTGAGCGGTGTGATGGAAAACATGCCAGTTAACTCCCATATGAATTTTGACATTATCATTTCACTGTCATCATGGAATAATTATGACCAATTCGAGGAAATCTGGGGTTGGTACGATTTCTACACCTTTGTTAAATTGGATCCCGGCTCCGACAATCGTGTCAGTGAAAGCAAAATGACAGCGTTCATGAGGAAGTATAACGGTGAGTTATATGATGAAACGGGAAGATGGGAAACATTGCACTTACAACCAATAACAGGCATACACCTTTATTCAAACCTGAATTGGGACATGGGGGATAATGGAGGAGGGGATATGATTTATTTTCTGATGGTAATCGCTGGGATAATTTTAATAATAGCTTGGGTAAATTTCATAAACCTCTCTACTGCCAGGGCAATTAAAAGGGCGCGGGAAGTTGGAGTCAGGAAATCAGTTGGTGCCCAAAAACGGCAACTGATGGGGCAATTTATGATGGAATCTTTTCTTTATAATCTAATTGCAATTATGATATCGGTAGGCCTTACCTATTTGATCCTGCCTTATTTTAATTCTGCAAATGATTTATCGATATCGGTTCAATTGATCAGTTCAAAAATTTTCATCCTAAGTCTATTGGCGGTGTTGGTTTTAGGTACACTGGCATCCGGCACCTATCCTGCTTTTCTCCTCACCTCTTTTCGACCTTCTATTGTTCTTAAAGGAAAAGTGTCCAAGCAACCTGGCAGTAACCTGTTCAGGAAGATACTGGTTGTATTTCAGTTTGCGGCCTCTGTGATACTGATCTTGGGTACAGTTACCGTGGTGAGGCAAATGAAATTTATGAAATCCCAGGATTTGGGGATAAACATAGATCAAACCCTGGTATTGAATGCTCTTAGTTCAGCAGACAGCAGACAAGAAATGGAAGGCCGGGTTCAAAAATTAAAAAATGAGCTCCTCTTGTTTCCCTCGATAAAAAGTTTTGCCATGTCCAGTGATGTTCCGGGAACTGAAAATTTTGGGATTGGACCCTTAGCGATTAAAAGTAAGCCGGAATCACTCCAGGATACCTACAGGGTTTTTGTTGATTACTCTTTCTTTGAAGATATGGAAGTTGAATTTCTTTCTGGAAGAAATTACTCAACAGAATTTGTAACTGATACCAGTGCCGTTATCATTAATGATGTAGCCATGCGCCAATTTCAGATTGAGAGCCCTGAAAAAGCCATGGATGAAATAATAGTTAGGGGCGATAATGAGTTCAGGATTATCGGTGTGATAAAAAGTTACCACGAAGCATCATTGCGTGAAGAATTGAACCCCTCTATCTATTACCTGTCGCCGAGGTGGGAGAATTACCTTTGTTTGAAAATATCCACAAAAAATCTGGATCAAACTTTAGCCCAGGTTAAAGGGGCATGGAAAAGCTCCTTTCCAGATGCACCGTTGGATTATTTTTTCCTGGACCAACATTTCAATCAACATTATCGTGCAGATGAACGGTTTAATAACATTTTTATGACTTTCGCGGCAATGGCCGTATTCGTTGCTTGCCTGGGATTATTTGGTTTGGTTTCCTTTACTGCCGAACAAAGTGTAAAAGAAATCAGCATACGAAAAGTGCTGGGATCTTCCGTTCAAGGGATTGTATTCATGCTTTCCAAGGATTTTATCAAACTGATAATTATTGCTTTGATTATTGCTTTTCCCGTGGCCTATCTAATAATGCAGCAATGGTTGACTGGTTTTGCTTATAAAACAGATCTTTCGCCCTTTATATTTGTTTTTGCAGGTGTCGTTACTCTGTCCATTGCGATTTTTACAGTCAGTTTCCAATCGCTAAAAGCTGCCAGGACTAATCCAGCAGAGATATTGAAGAACGAGTAGATTTAATTTTTTTATTGAAAAGCAGGATCACTGGATCAAGCACCAAAATTCAATCATCAAATCCCAAATAATGTTCAATATTCAATTCTACAAATATCGTGGGTAGTTGAATATTGTGCTTGGTTTTGGAATCCACAAAATGATTAACGAATATCGATCAAGGATAAAATCCATATCACCTTTCTCTCTTATTTTGAATCTATTATAACACTAAAAGATTCTAAAAGTTATTATGGTTGAAGATCTTTCAATTGGTTGTTTTTCTTGATCTTGACTTATTTTTTCCAGTTCTTAAATATTGGAAATAGTAATAGAAACCTGCTTTAGTTCTTGTACTTATGGGCCTGCGACCATTAACAGCAATTGAAACATCAGATTTTCCTATTCCTAATGCATGTACTAATTGTTTTTGAGATATATTAAGTCCATTCATTTGGCTTTTAATCCATTTAGGATCAACTATTTCAACTGGAGACTCCTCATAAGGAATGGCTTGTACATGAAGATCACAATCAATAAATCTTGAATAATACTCCTTTGCCGTTTTATTCAAGGTTTTTTGGTCAAGATAATTTTTCGTATGGTGTTTATGCTGTTCGACTCTTATATAAGCACCGTGACGATTTATCTTCAAAAAATAGGATTTTATACCGCCAAATCTTTTGACTGTCGCAGCTACTTCTTCGATTTCATCTGCTTTTTCAAGATTTAGTTCCTTTATATTCTTCATATTTATAATCCCTCGTTTTGTATGTATTCTTTCGTCTCCAAGTTGAAGATTGCCTTCTGATTATGTAGCTTCATTAATTCAAGAGCCTTTTCCTTGTCCGGTTCCAATATAACTGCATCATAAAAGTATTGATCACTTTCTTCCTCATACCAACCACCTAATAATCTGTTATATTTCATAGCAAGCTCTATTACTTTATCTAAACCAGCGTCTCCAAAGGATTTCTGAGTTAGAGCATTGGCAATTACCCATCCGGAATTTGCAAATTCTAAACTAGGTAGGTAGATCGTAAATCCAATTTTATTCTGCTCAGCAATCTCCTTAATCCTTTTTTTCAACTCAAATAATGATATTTATTCAGATACTTGCTGTATTATACTATACGCAAATATAATATGTTAGTTTGTTAATTGCAAACTAATATATGAGGGCTTGCTGGAGAATATATTCGGAAAGTTTTGTATTGGTAAGTAATCTCTTAAAATAGGGCCAAAAATGAATGTATTTAAAGGTTATGAATCCTATTGGAGTGCATTAATGAGACTATTATGTTATGTTCAAGGGGTTGACTATACAAAACGAGTAATATTATTTTAAAATAACTTGTAGTCCAAAACCAAGTGATACCAATCCTAATATTATTGGAAATATAAGTTCGAAAAAATATGGCCGTTTAATGACATAAATAAATATTGATTTTAATTGAAGATATTTTAATACAGACTTCTTTACTTTTCCTTCCACTACTATCCTTTTCATATCATTACTTAAAACTTCAGTCACATTGAAATTAAGTTCATGAGCTACTATATAGCCCTTTTCCGAATCGCTGAACTGGTTTAAATTTACAGTTGTAGGATCATATAATTCATCAGTCTCATGTAATGTTCCTTCAGATCTCATCTCAGCTATAATTTTTTTAGTTGCATAATGGGAAAATTTTCCGTTTAAAATATTTCTATAATTTGAAATTAAATATCCTAAACAATCAGTATCAAAATACTGATAGTACCTTACGAGGGAATAGATCATCAAAATTAGAATTGAAATCTGTATAACCTCTGGATTCTCGATTTCTGCAATAAATCCAACAAAATTGATACTCTTAAACTTTACTCCACCAAAAATGAAAATGAATTGAACGACACTTAGAACAAGTATATACTTTCTATGTATTCGAAAATCTCTAGATTGGTATTTTTCTCTCTCTTCTGGGTCCATTCTGATAATATTTCACTTAAATCTACATTTAAACCTTCGTTTTTTCACGTTTGACCATTAATTTAACCTGTGGCAAACGTTAAACCCAAACCCATATATCTAATCTAAACTCAAAAACCCCTCTATCTTCTCCCTGCAAATCCTCTCGGTAAGATCCCTCAGTTTCTTTACTCTTTTCGCCAGATATTCTAGGTCTGATAATTCCACATTGTATCCCATTTTATACCTGGAGTCGATATAAGCTTTATTTATCAATGTAAAGAGTCTCTCGTCTTCTTCTGTTTTTCTGGGAAATACTGTTTTGAAGTCTGCATCAAGCCTAGCGACTTTCCGATCCAGTTCCTCCAGGTGATGAGTTTTGGGCTTATAATCTGTAAAAACCAGCAGTGTTGCTATGTAGAAACGTTCTGTAGATTGGTGCAATTGGAATATCGCTTCTTTTTGGATTCCATTTTTAACAGCA
Organism: uncultured bacterium; assembly: GCA_965372055.1. Taxonomy (GTDB): domain Bacteria; phylum Bacteroidota; class Bacteroidia; order Cytophagales; family Cyclobacteriaceae; genus CBDVAV01. The sequence continues at coordinate 6,647 of CBDVAV010000242.1, forward strand.
AGTTGATATAGTTTATAGAAGTTACCTGCACTCTCGAACCAATGATCGAAATATTTCTGTGCTTTGATCCTTCTTCCTTTAGGTGATAATGGTTTTGCTTTTGCCAGTTTATAATTGCCCGATTCATATAGAATTATACCCTCTTTGCTAATATCCGAGAAAAAGTAATTCCCTCCTTCCAGTTCTTGGTTGAGATAATCGATGCCATGGAAGATCAGCCCCAACCTGGTGTTAACTGCTTCAGATTTCTTAACTCTCTTACGGATATTTTTGCCTATCCCAGCTGGAATATTTTTTTCCTTTTCCACTACAACCAGCAAATCATAGTCACTCATATATTCATAAGTGATTCCATTTTCAACATAGCTGTCTTCAGTCCAATCCCCCCTGGCATAACTCCCGAAAAGTATTACCATTTCTGGTCTTGCAATCTCAACTATTTTAGAAATTACTACTTCTAATTCTTGGTGCTTTTTTGTGGGAAGGTGAAGGATTGAAGTTTTCAATTCAACTAATTTTCCGGCAATATAAAAATTTAATAATTCACTTAGACTAGTGGAATAGATTAGATATTTAGAAATTTATTCAAACCCAAACTCTAACTCAAACTCAATC
>CBDVAV010000243.1:0-7248 GCA_965372055.1 uncultured bacterium
GCACCCATATCCTACCCAGGGTACCCTACAGGGGACGGGAGCCTATTGCGAAGGATCCGGTGGGGCAGTGATGGTTGTTCAAAGCTCCCAAAATGGTTACAAATATTATTTGTACAGGAGTACTACCTTGATCCAAACCGTTACCGGGAATGGGGGCACTGTATCATTTTCCCCCCAGGCAACTGCGGGGACATATACCTTACAGGCCTCTAATGCCAATTGTACCAGCGATAAAATAAGCAGGCCCGGTTCTGTTACCGTAAGCGCAATTTCGCAGACCATAGCCAGCATCAATACCGGTGGGGTGAACCCGACTTCGGTATGTGATCTTACAGGGATTACCCTCACTGCCGAGGCTGACCGGTCAATTACCAGGGTTATATGGAAAAAAAATGGAGAAGCCCAGGTGACCCAAAATACTGGCCCATTTGTATACACGCCCACTGCCATTGGGACTTTTACTTATTTAGCTGATATGCTGGTGGATAATGGATGTGGGACAGATGTTGTACGCACCCCATCAGTCCCAGTGACCATTAACCAGGCAATGACACCAGGTGTCAGCATTAGCGGAGGCGGAAGTACTTATTGTCCAGGTGAGGTGGTCACCCTAACTGCCACACTTTCAGGGACCATTGCCACGCCATCTTATGTATGGAAAGATGGCCCTACCACCATTTCAACCACTCCCACTGCAGATGTTATGGTAGACCAGACAAAAACCATTGACCTGACCATAACCTCCAATGACAATTGTGTTACCACCACTACCGCTAATGCATCTAAAACGGTGAATATGCACCCTTACCCCACCCAGGGTGACCTATGGGGATCCGGGCTCTATTGCGAAGGGACAGGTGGAGCAGTGATGGTGGTTCAAAGTGCACAAATAGGCTACAATTACTATCTGTACAGGGGTGAAGCTTTGGTAGAATCAGCCCTGGCTATTGACAGTACCCCCGTATTCTTTTCCCCCCAAATCATTGCGGATACCTATTTCTTAAAAGGTTCAAATTCAAGTTGCCCCAGCGACACAATATCCATGCCCGGTTCTGTTACCGTATCACAAATTGCTGCAACTGATGTCCTTATCACCCCGTCTGCCGTACCTACCGCTGTGTGTGAAACATCCGGTTTCTTTTTAACCGCTTCAGCTTCAAGGACCATCAATTCAATACAATGGAAGAAAGACAGCGTCAATATTACAAACCCTAACCCCGTGGACCAATTGGTATACTTTCCGACAGGCACGGGCACAGCCACTTATTCTGTAGAGATGGATGTGGACAATGGCTGTGGGGCATCAATCATTAAAATAGCTTCAATCCCGGTAACTATTGTCCCTGAACTGAACCCCAGTGTAACCATAAGCGCAAATATACCTGGGCCATATTGCCCGGGAGCCTCCGTTACACTGACAGCGAACCCATTAAATACCGTGAATGCCCCATCATACGAATGGAAAATCAATACCCTGGTCATTTCAACTTCTGATTCATTAATATATACTGTTGACGGGGATGTAACCATAGATTTGATCATGACCTCTGGTGATAATTGTGTATCTACTCCCACTGCACCGGCAGCCATATTTATTGACCAACATGATCCACCAACCAGTGGTACTCTCAACGGAACCGGACTTTATTGCGAAGGGGACCTTGGGGCAGTGATGGTGGTTCAAAGTGCACAATTAGGCTACAATTACTATCTGTACAGGAGTGGGGCTTTGGTAGAATCAGTCCTGGATATTGACAGTACCCCCGTATTCTTTTCCCCCCAAATCATTGCGGATACCTATTCCTTAAAAGGTTCAAATTCAAGTTGCCCCAGCGACACAATATCCATGCCCGGTTCTGTCACCGTCTCACAAATTACTGCAACCACTGCCACTATCACCCCATCAGCCGTACCTACCGCAGTTTGTGAAACATCAGGTTTCTTTTTAACTGCTTCCGCTTCAAGGACCATCAATTCGGTACAATGGAAGAAAGACAGCGTCAATATTACAAACCCCAACCCTGTAGACCAATTGGTATACTTTCCGACAGGCACGGGGACAGCCACTTATTCAGTTGAGATGGATGTGGACAATGGTTGTGGGGCATCAATCATTAAAACTCCTTCAATCCCGGTAACTATTGTCCCTGAACTGGACCCCAGTGTAACCATAAGCGCAAATATACCTGGGCCATATTGCCCGGGAGCCTCCGTTACACTGACAGCGAACCCATTAAATACCGTGAATGCCCCAGCTTATGAATGGAAAATCGATACCCAGCCCATTTCAAATGCTGGGTCATTTAATTATATTGTTGACGGGGACGTAACCATAGATTTGATCATGACCTCAAGTGATAATTGTGTATCAACACCCACTGCAACGGAATCAATATTTATTGATCAACATGATTTCCCAACCAATGGTACTTTGCAAGGGACAGGAGTATTTTGTAGTGGTGATCTAGGTGCAGGAATAATTGTAGAAAATGCTGTAAGCGGGGTAACTTATTTCTTGTACCGGGATGTTGTGACAGAGGTTGATGTAAGAAATGGGGATAATAATGTAAGCGGGATCCTCGATTTTATGGATCAAAGTATTGAAGGGACTTATAGTTTAAAAGCTGAAAACACTAGCTGCCCAGGTAATAAAGTAGATTTACCTGGAGAAGTAGTTGTGGTGGCTCAGTTGCCGCCAACCTGGGTATCCTTAACCCCATCAACGTTGCCGCCCCCTGCAAGTGTTTGCTCCGTTTCAGGATATAACCTGGCCGCAGCCTCCAGCAGGACTATCTATTCAATTCAGTGGCATCAAGGCGTCAGTAATATTACCAACCCCAATACTGACCAAAATGTGTTTTTTCCCATTCAGGAAGGGCAGTTTTCCTACAGTGCCACTTTAGAAGTGGATAATGGGTGCGGGCAACATATATTTTTGACTACCACATCGATAACCGTGGATGTAATTGATGTCCAGGCCCCGACAATCACCAGTGGTACTGATTGTCTTTTATCCAATATTACCTTATCAGCAACCGGGCAATATGAAACCCGCTGGTTCAGTTCCTCGGTGGATGCCAATGCCAATACAAATTATTTTCATGTTGGTCCCACCCTGGACAGTATCTACCAGACCGCAGGGGTCTACACCTTCTGGGTGATAGATTACAATGCCGTGGTGGATTGCTTTAGCCAACCCCTTACTGTTACCGCTACCGTAATATCCCCCCCTACACCAACCACGGCGAGCAATGATGAAATATTTGAAAACCAGGTGGCATCCCTGACTATTAGTGGGGGAGGCCCGAACTATAAATGGTACGATAGTCCGGCCAAAACCACCCTGGTATTTACCGGTTCCAATTATCAAAACACTTTTACCACCAGCCAGGATTTTTATGTCTACTCGTTTGATGATACCTACCTCTGTGAAAGTGAGGATTACCTGATGGTTTCTGTAACGGTTTATAGCCTTCCGGTGATCAGTAGCACTTCCGGTAACTCAATAAACATTGGCGAAACAATTACTTTGTCTACGGGAGCTTATGACACCTATCAATGGTATAAAAACCTTATACTACAGGCAGGTGAAACTTCAAACAGCTTACTGATAAACAGCCCTGGTGATTACAAGGTAGCTGTGACCAAGGGATCGGCAAGTACTTCTACAAACATAATTATTGCACGTTCGATAGACCTACAAACAACATGCGTCAACTTTATTATTTCTACCGACCTTAGGACAGAAATCACTGACGGGGATGACATTGAAACCCTGGCCATCAATCAGAGAACGGTAAACGTTCAATATTTTGACGGCCTTGGACGTCCCATCCAAGGGGTCAGTATACAAGGAAGCCCACAAATGATGGATCTGGTAGGCCCCATCAAATACGACCAGTTTGGCAGGCAGGATACTGTTTTTTTACCTTACATGGCTGGTGATAATTCCGGGATATACCGTATTGATGCAATTACCGGGCTTAAAGAGCAAAGCTTGTTTTACCAGGATGCCACAAACTACGTGGTGGATGATAACTTTCCCTTTGCTGTGACAAAGATTGAAGCATCCCCGTTGAGCAGGGTCTTGGAGCAGGGAGCCCCAGGCCAGCCCTGGCAATTAGGGGGCAGTACCGTCCAATTAAGTTACCAAACAAACATCAGCAATGAAGTAAAAGTATTTAGCCTTGACCTTAACGGATTACCGATAAACGACAATATAGACCAGACCGTAAACTTCTATAACATCTCCAATGCCCTGGAATTTGACGGCGTGGATGATTACGTGGCTTTGAACATGTCTTTTGACTTAGCTGAATCCATTCCGCTGTTGACGGTTGAAGCATGGGTAAACACCTCTGTTTCAGGTGCAGGGTTGGAAGACAATTGGTCTATCATTGATTTTGATGAGGGGCAATATTTCAACCTCTTTATTTCTGGAAACGATGGCAAAGTTGGGTTTCATACCGCAACTCCCCCAAACAACGGAAATAAGGTGGATAAGGATAAAGCTTACTCATCAACTTCTGTTAACGATGGTCAGTGGCACCACATTGCAATTGTTTATGATGGTTTGGATAAGATGATTTATGTGGATGGACAATTGGATGCCACGGTTACTAACCCACATAATGGGAAAGCGCTGGGGTACACCGGTGGTATGCGTTATGGGTTTTTAGGTGACGGATCATTGGCCACGGTTTGGGATGGGTCCCGTACAGGCAATTTCTACCAAGGAAAAACTGGCGAGCTTAGGTTTTGGAGCGTGGTAAGGACAGCACAAGAAATAGCCGAAATGACCAACAAACAATTGGATGGGACGGAAACAGGGCTGTTGGCACATTATAGAATGGACAGTGGATCGGGAACCCAGCTTGTTGACCTTACAGGCAACGGCTTTGACGGCACGCTTTTGCAAGTGGACCCAACAGGAGTATGGGGAAACGATGCCCCGGTAGTGGGAAAATATTATCCTGCGGGGGAGCTGGTCAAAAACATCACCTTTGATGAGCATGGCAGCCAGGTACAAGAATTTGTTAATAAACTGGGACAGGTTATATTGAAAAAAGTTGAGGGGGACACCGGATGGCTGGAGACCTATTATATATACGATGATTTTGGCAACCTCAGGTGGGTATTGCCCCCCGAGGCCATGGCCGCCTATGACAATGAATTTACACTTGACCCCGTGGTATTTTTGGACAAATGGGCATTTTCATACCTGTATGATGACCGCAACCGTATGGTTGAAAAGAAAGTGCCAGGAGCGGAAAAGGTCTATTTGATATACGATGCCAGGGACCGGTTGGTGCTGGCCCAGGATGGTAAGCAGAGACAGAATACTCTTTGGAGCTTTACCAAGTATGATGTATTAAACAGGCCCATCCTTACCGGGGAGGTACAAATAACCGGGGACAGGGCAACAGTATTGGGATTATTGGACACCTATTACCTTGACGTTGATACAGACCCATTAAAAGAATGGTCTGAAGTAAGGGGGATTGATATTCATCAGTACACCAACAAGTCTTACCCGGTGCTTTCTTCAGACTTGGATTGCTATACTGTTACCTATTATGATGAACATACCTTTACATTTGCTGTGGCAAATCCTTTTGATGCAACCAATGGGTACAACAATGCAACTTTTGGGCGTGAAAAGGGACAGGTTACCGGAACAAAAACCAGGATATTGGGCAGTGCCAATTATTTGAACAGCGTGACCTATTACGATCATAAATACAGGGTGGTGCAAGCCATAGCTGATAATAACCTGGGGGGCAAAGATGTATTTAGTCTGGATTATGATTTTATTGGTAAGGTAATGGAAGACAAATTGATCCATACCAAGTCAGGTGAGCCTGAGATTAAGGTCACAAAATCCTACACCTATGACCACGTGGACCGTTTGTTGACCATATCCCACCAGATAGGCGACAATGTACTGGACAATAAGATTATAGTGAGCAACAGTTATAACGAGATTGGTGAATTGATTACCAAACAGTTGAACGCCAATGACCCCCAGAATGTGGATTACGCCTATAACATCCGGGGATGGCTCACCAATATCAATGACACCCAGCTCACAGATCCCACGGACCTCTTTGGCATGGAGCTTTTTTATAATGACCCGGTTACAGGGTTTACCACCACTGCACAGTTTAATGGCAATATATCGGCCATTAAATGGAACACCAAGAACTATAATGAGAAGGCAAAAGAGCAAATTTTTGGCTACGGTTACGATACGCTGAACCGGATTACCGCTGCCAATTATGTCAAAGATTACAATGGAAGCTGGAGCGGCGATCTTGATTATTATTCTGTAAACAATATTTCTTATGACCTGAACGGCAATATCCTGGCCCTGCAAAGGAATGCAGACATTTTTGGCCTGGAGAATATTGATGACCTGGCCTATACCTATGACGGCAACCGTCTTACCAAGGTGGATGATAACTCTACTTCTACCCTGAAAAGTGAAGGCTTTAATGACGGATCAAATACCGCCAATGAATACACCTATGACAGCAACGGGAACATGGACAGTGATGCAAATAAAGGCATCATCGATATCCAATACAATTACCTTAATTTACCGGAAGTGGTAGATTTTGGTGCTGGCAACAAGATCGAATACATCTATGATGCAGCAGGGATCAAATTAAGACAGGTTGTTTACGAGGGGGGCGGCATAAAAACCACGGACTACTCCGGAGAATTCATCTATGAAGATCTGAATGATGGCAATGGCAAGGTTCTACAGTTTATCCAACATGAAGAAGGCCGGATCGTGCGTCACCCTGAACTCGTTTCAGGGTCTTATTACGAGTACCAGTACCATATAAAAGACCACCTGGGCAACGTGAGGATGACCTTTAGTGAAAATGAATCCACTACCAGTACCGACTACCTGGCCACCATGGAAGATGAGCCACTTGCAATCAAGGATCTGGAAGAGATGTTGTTCAATAACCTGTCCGATGCCAACCGCTATCCTGACAATGCCCTTTGGGACCATACCTTTGATGGCACAGCTGCCGGGAACTCCATTCAGTTAAAAGCTATTGACCAATTTATCATCGGACCAGCGAAATCATTCTATGTCACTGCCAATGATACCGTATTCATGGAAGTTTATGCCAAATACGAAGACAATAGCGACAATGGAAACCAGAACACGCAGGTGGTAGGCAATATCCTTGATAACATCACGGCCGCCTTTGGCATAAGTTCATCTTCCAC
>CBDVAV010000244.1:0-7202 GCA_965372055.1 uncultured bacterium
TTATTTGTAAAACAAATTAGGACTTTAAATAATTAAACTTAAAATTTCCAGAATAGTTACAAAGTTTTATTGATTATCCCTCTTGAGTTCTTTGAGGTTCTTTTTGGTTTCTGCAATTACCTTTTCAATATCAACACTATTGATAGCTTCTTCTACAATTTTCTCGATCTCTGCAATTTTAATCGATTCGATCCTGACTTCATCCATTTTGATATCCACCATGGCAATATCCATCAAGTCTTCAAGCCGTTCGACTATCCTGTCTGCTTCTACGGTATTTATAGATGAGGAGTGTTTTTCCCAGCTCTTATTCCATTTACGCTCCCACTTATCGTTGAATTCGTCTCCGAACTTCTCCCATTTCCCCTTCCAATCCTCGTTAAAAACCTCACCATCATAGTCAAAATCAAAGTCAAAATCGAAGTCGAAGTCGAAATCAAAATCCTCCTCATCAAAGTCAAAATCAAAGTCGATGTCAAAATCAAATTCATAACAATTCTCGCAATCATCATCCTCACAATCACAATCCTGGCCAGCATCACTAATAAGGTTTTGTATAAAATATTTTCCAGCTCCACCTGACAATACATTCCCGCCAAATATTTCAATATCTGGTCTACCTTCAATCCTCCTAATTGAACTGTTGTTTATATGCACTGTTACATCACTTGCATCTGCATTGATTTTCACGGTTAACACTTCATTATCCACAGTCACATTTATTTGATCTCTATTTAAACCTTCGACTTCAAGGTATCTCGACCCTGATCTTTGAAGGTATACTTTAGAAATTTTAATGTCCAAAACAGCTTTATCAAAATGATCTAGTCTGGAAAAACGTTCTTTTTGAGCAAAAGCCACTGTACTAAGTACAGTGGCTAATACGGCGATTATTAATCCGCCAGAGGCGGACAAGGCTTTAGTTCCCAGCCCCTTGGGATATTTAAATAATTTCTGACTGATACCCTGTCCTTTTTCGGTGGGGTAGTTCATTTTTGGGAAATTCTTCATTTGTATCTTAAGTTTTTGTTATTTACTATTTTTTACGGATCAGTATATCTCCATTATACGATTTAAACAGCATCTCGGGTCCACCTCCGTTCACTTTTCCTGTCACCCATGCTTCAATGGAAACCCTGTACACTCCTGATTCACGGTTTCCTTCTTTTTTGGGCTGTTTTTTTTGCAAGTCAACGTCAAAGCCAGTGAGTATCTCCCCACGGTCTGAGCGCATTTTAAGGTCAGCCTTTAATGTTCCGGGAAAGGTTATATCAACATCTCCGTTATAAGTAGTAAATGCCATAGGCGTATCTGCTGTGATACTGGTAAACCCTACAGTAATATCTCCATTATGGGAACCACATATTGCAGATCCTGCAATGTTTTCTAACCTAATGTCTCCATTATGGAAATTCACATCTACCTCCCCTTCAATATTCTCAACAGTAATATAGTCACCATTGTGACTTCTAAGTTTTAATGAAAACTTTCTAGGCACTTGAATATTGAGGTTTATCTCTTTATTGATGTTACTGGAACTCACGGTAACATAGTTATCCTCTTCTCTTGCAGATATTCCAAACGAGCTGTTAGGAATTCTCCTCAATCCATCCCTGCTTACACGTGAAATCTCTTTTTCATCGGTAGTAACTGTTATAATCACTTCATTTCCGGAATAACCAATTACTTTGATGTTCCCAGTGTGCAGGCTTGCTTTCAGTATTCCGGGTTTACCAGGATCTGAAAGGGGTACTATGAGTTCATCTCCCTGGTTCTGCGCCTGAATGTCCCAGGCAAGCAAGATGGTCATTAGTAATACAATTAAAGTTTTTAATTTTTTCATTTCTTTATTGATTTAATAATTAGTCCTTTTTATTTTGTTGCCGGCTAGCCGACGTGTTGTTATTGATTTTTTCTAATAAATATGTCTCCATTAAATGTTTCAAAATCTAAAGCCAATCCACCATTTCCCACTCTTACAGCTGTTCTTTCTTCAATTTTATAAGTAATTCCCCGCCCATTGCCTCTTTCGGATTTAGAGAGTTTAGCTGGTAATCTTTCCTCAATATCAAAATCGGTAAAGAATTTTCCATTGAAGCTTTTAAAACTCATGTCAGCCGAAAGGTTTGGTAAATAGTAAACATTCAAGTCACCATTAAGTGTGAAATACCTGGATCCAACCGTAGGGTTCTTTTTATATCTAATCTCAACGTCACCATTGATGGTATGTGCCTCGGTTCCATTTGAAAGTCCCGTGAGGAATATCCCTCCATTAACATTTTTTGCCCCCACTTCACCATTTACGTTACTCACTTTGATGTCACCATTGTTAACCGTATAAAGCTCAAGGTTCGTTCTTTCAGGAACCTTTACTTTGAAATCAAAATAATAGCGGTAATTGTTTTCGCAGTTGTTCCAATTATACCTTCTATTACTATATCTCCCACCGCAATTACAATTGCAAAGCCCATCGATATACACGATAATGCTGTCATTGGTTTCTTCAATTGCCAGTTTCAAATCAGACTTGGCCTGTTCCAATAATCGTGGAGTGCGGGCAGACAATCTCTTTCTAACTTCAATGATTACATTTTCCCCGCTATATCCTTCCACTACAATATCACCACTAACATTGTCAATTAACAAGGTGTTGTTATTGTTTTTGGTTTTGAATGTCAGTTCCTTATTGATGGTTTCAGTAAAAGTTTGCGTCCATCCCGTAACTGCGGCTACGGTAACAAATGTCAGCATCAAAACAAATTTTCTATTTATACTTTTCATTTCCAGTCTCCTTTATTTCTTTAAATTAATGCACTAATACTTTCGTTAATCCTTTCTTCTACTCCATCTTCTAGGTGGTTATATTCCAATAATTTTTTGAGTTCGTCTACTGAGCTTTTTTCCTTGAGGGCTACCATAGTTTCAGCCAGTGCTATTTGTACCATTCCTGATACTTGATGTGAAATAGCTTCCACCAATCCTGTTCTTACTTCTGGATAATCAGCATAATTCAGCAGGGCATCAATTGTTGCCAAGCGGACATTTGTGTTTTCATCATTGTTTAATGTTGTCAATAAAGCTGTAATTACTTTTTCGTCTGCCTGATTGATCTCATTGGTAAGGTTTACTGCTTTTAACCTTTCCATTGCAGATGGTTTTTCCAACATACTGAGCATCATCATTTCCCTCATCTGTTGCATTTCCCCGGTAAGTGTATCCAGTTGTGTTGAGTAGCTTGGCCGGATCATCCATCCAACTCCTACTCCAATCACAAGCAATGTGGCTACATAAGCAAACCGGATTCCCTGTGGGGACAATCCAATCCCTTGAAGCATTTCTGATATTGCTTCAAATATCGATTTCCTGCTGGCTCTTTCTTTTTCCTTGCCCAACATAGTATAGAAGCCAGCCTTCAGGTTCTCTGATGGCTCTGGGACAGAGATTTTCTCTATTTTCTGATTTAGGGTATTTATTTGCCCCAAATCTGAAAATCCAATGATCCCATCTTCCAAAAGCTGTTCGATTTGAGTAATCTCAGCTTCGGTGGCATTACCAGCATTGTACGTTTCAATCAGTTCAAGATATTGCTTATCCATGTTGCAAATTTGTTTCTGTGTATACTTTCTTTAAATCATTCAAGGCCCTGAAAACTTTCACTTTCACTGCCCCTTCAGAGCAATTCAACATCTCCCCTATTTCTTTGTATTTCATACCTTTCAGTTTACTAAGATTAAGTATTTCCCTTTTATCATCACTTAGTTTGGACATCGCCAGCTTCAATATTCCAAGGTCTTCATCTTTCTGCTCTTGCTGGTCTATCTGGTGCTGATCTGTCAGTCTCTCATTCCAATGTTCCAGATCCTCCCTATTGCCCAGTTTTTTGCTTTTTCGATAATGGTCGGTATTAACATTCCTGGCGATATGAAACATCCAGGTTTTAAACTCGCCATCACCTTTAAAAGCATGTTTATATTTCAATATTCTAAAGAACACGTTTTGAACAAGGTCTTCACTGAGTTCAGGTTCATAGTTCATTCGATAAAAAAAGGCGAATAGAATCCGGTTATAGCGCTCAAACAGCAATCCCAAATTGTCGAGATGCCCCTCTTTTACGTTGAGCATTAAGGCGTTATCCGATAACGACTCCAAATTCTTCTATGATTCAAGGAACCCATTTGATCAAATTCATGAAGGAAAACCACAGGAATTGTGAAAGGTTACAGGTTCGATAAGTTTTTTTAAATTTAACTAGAAATGATCAAGATGCAATATGATTGAGTTTGAGAGTGAGTGTGAGTTGGACCTGCTACTGGACCTGTTACATTTGACTGGACAGTAAGTTAAGCTCGAAAATTTTAAATTTACTGTAATAAGATCAGGTTTGTGTGATAAGAATTATAATTTGACAATTATGAAATCATCAGGGGTTGTGCAGGGAGCGATTACCCCCCCTAAAAAGTTAAAATGTGTGAGCGGAATTTTCTATTTAATAAAAATTATTATTGCCCGGCCCATCCTAAGATAATGTTTGAAACAAACCGAGGTTCCGGGGGTAATGCGTAAATATCTTTTTCATATTGCTTATTGTAAGGTGATATATTCATAATTTCGCCATTCACATACAATGTGCTACTTCCTCCCGGATCAAATCCCATTGCTTTTTGAATGCCTTGATCTCTTAATATATTGGCCATATCGATGTGGGTAGCTCCAACAGATTCACGTATTCTTCCATTCACAGCCAACACTTTCAAAGTTCTTTTTTTATCAATTCCAACCGCTATTTTTGGCCCTCTCATATCTGTAAAATCCAGGCGGGCAGCTTGAGTTTTAATGGAATTATTTGTTTTCCATCCTTCGGATTTCATGTCTATCACACATTCACCGTTTGCCAGTAATAAAGGCCCGGCTTCAATGGCGTAGTTAATATCTGACCATTTGATGTTATCCTCTTTAGTTTCCAGCATGTTCAATTCCACATTTTCTTCTATACTGAAAAGTTCATCAGAAAACAAATCTTCCGGGATGGATAAGGTTAAACCTACAGGAATAATTTCAACCGTTTCAGATGCACCTGTTCTGATAATTTCTTTCACTGTGGAACCCGCGAGTCTAACAATCACATTACCTTTACCAGAAATAGAATTTTGCTCGTGGTTGAGATCATAGAAAGAGGGCGTATGATCAAGTTGAACATTGTATCCTGACGCATTAAAGGTTAGTTGATACTCCCCATATTTTACAGTAAAACCATTTTTGCAAGTTACCTTAGAGATATCAATAGTTCCGTCTTTATAGATAATAAAGGCTGGCTTGTAGAATAATGGAGGACATTTTACTTGCCCATCCAAAACAAGGAGCCCAAGCGGAGAGCCTATATACTGCTCGGGTAATCCTAATTTACCAACCAACTCCGGGTTAAGGATATATCCTCCATTCCAAGCCAGATTAATTACATTGGAATTGCTGTGCTCTTCGGCATACTCTTCTAAAAGTGCCGGAACATTTTTCGGGCTTTCTTTGGCCATGTAAGCATTGAAATTCCACTTGGATTTTTGTGTATTGATTTCGGCAATTACACCACTCCAGGGTAGTCCATCATCATAAATACCTCCAATGAACTTATACTGAATGTTAGCGGGAAGGCCGGATCCACTGTCTGCTTGATCGAGGCTTTCGAGAATTTTGACAATAGGAGTGCCATTTTTCTCCGCGTCTTCACCAATGATTTTAAACAGTTCTGCTTCCCCGTATTTTTCTGCCAAACGACTGAACACAGGTGACTTTAATGCTATGTCAAAATCTTTTGAAGTTTGTACGGGGGTAGGATAGGCTAATGTTGTTCTAATCCCGGCAGGAACAAATTGAATGAAACCACTTTCTAATGGAACGCCCAATATTTTGGCGGTGATTGGGTTTTTTGCTTTGCCAATATGAAAATGATCGATCTTTATGATATCTGTCATCATGGCTGCATGTTCGCCATTGGTGATGAGAAACCCTTTCTTCTCTTTGATCTGGCGCAGTACCGCAAGTGCATCCGGCCCCATTTGGGGGAAATGCACTCCTATGCACCATTGTCCGGTCTCGATAATTTCTACCAGCCCATGTTTATAGAGCAAGGTTAATTCGGGTTCCTGTCCACTCTCAACATACTCTGTGATATAGATATTGGGTAACCTCATATCCTTATGGGGAGCATGTACAAATATGAAGGTGTGCTCAAGATTGTCTTTGTTAGAGGTCAGAAGTTCTTCGGTAAGTTCCTCTTCTATGGATAAATTCAGCCGCGACCTGAATGGCTGAAGGATAAAATATTCCATTTCATGTTTTATGAATTCCCCGGGGAAGTAGCCTTTTGGAACATTTGTTTTAAGCATTCGGGTAAGACGCTTTCTATTGTCTATCCCCAAGGATTCACTATTGGTTAACTGAAATAGCGCTAATTCCCAATCGGTGAAAAACCGAGGAGAATTGACCATCTTTGATTTTTTTTTAGGACCAATCACTTCATGATAGATCATATTCACAAGGCCAATTAATTCCTGGTAAGTGTAATTCATGTAGGCAAATCGTTTTTTGTTTCGATGCCTGTAAGCCAATGTATGATCATGACGGATATCATATTCACCTTCCTGACAATGGAAAATGGCCTCCACCAAATTATAAAACCTCATAATATTTATTTCCAGGTCCTCAGCATGCTCCTTTTGCACATTTTGGATTTTACTGGCATAATTCAGAACCCACCCCTTAATGAGCTGTTCTTCAACTCTAAAAAAACTCGGATCGATCAACGATTTCAGGAGAATCATAAAGGATAAACGGCCATAGCCTGGAAGATAGTGGCGCGTATTTTGGTTCATGATGGCATCTAAATCAGCGTTTTTAAAATTAACAGACACCTGGTAGCGCTTGAAAATTTTACCAATTACCTTGCTTTCTTCATTTTTGTAAATGGAGTTCAATTGGAAATGTAATTTTCCGATGATATCTCTCATATTATTTTCGAGGGCCTGGTAACTATACCTGTCCTTAATCACATTTAGATTATGCGCTACATCATCGACATTGTTCTGAGGGTAAAATACTTGATCGATAATCTTGTTGATCAAATCGGGAGACAACTTACTGCCCTTGAACTCCAATACCCTTAGTCGTTTTTTTTCATTCAAGTGCACACCAATAACTTCTTCGTAAAC
>CBDVAV010000245.1:0-7200 GCA_965372055.1 uncultured bacterium
GTTTGGCATTCGAGCGAAAGAATTTTTATCTTGCTGTCTCATCAGAAGACCAAACTGAGGGAATGAATGCGTTTATTGAAAAAAGAAAACCAGATTATAAGGGGAAATGAACAAGAAATCTATCTAAAGCTGAGTCCAACCCCCCCTGTAAAAGCATTATACTCTTGTAATGTATAATCCCCATGAAAAGTAAGCGGGCCAAATTTCAATCTGATACCTCCTGTCGCCCTAATTCCTCCACCATTAAAAGTAAGGCTTATTGGATCCACCACGGTAGTATTAACAAATGAAGTCACCAATGGATCAAATATGTCGAGCACATAAGTCCCTTTGATATCGAAATTGGTTTTTATCTTATTTCCACCCACTCCAGCATATAAGGTTATAACTGAGAATTTTTTCGAAATCAGGGCTTGAAATGTTATCGACTGTGAAGAAAACTCTCCTAATTGATCCCCGTTGCCAGCATCATCAAAAGAACTGGAAAGCACCAAGGTAGAAGTCAGTTTATTATACCCCACAAAGACCGAAAGTTCAAATGGTGATTTTTTGATTAGAGGCATATACTGCTTAATATCGTGCATAATACCTATCCCAAACATTTTCGTGGTAAAATCGTCCACAGAAGTTTCAGGTATAAACCTAATTTTTACTTCGGTGTTTTTAATCAATCCAAAGCCCAATTGCACCATTGGTACTGGAATAAAAGCCCCAACCTCTGAGGCAAGATCGAATCCTTTGGGGCCAACAAAAGAACTATCGGGAATACTGCGAAAGGCATAAATAGGCTGCACCCCTGGATCCCCAAAAATAGTGGGGACGGTACCATCTTTTGGATTAACTGCAATTACTTCGCTTAGTGCCAGATCGTTTACATTGTAAAACAAGTCTTCATCGGGAACAAATGCCAGGGTAACAGTTGCTGTTAGATCGAAGCCAGCAGGTTTATGCGGTTTGGCAGTGTTGTACCACCCATTGGCCAAGCCATTGCCAAAACTTTGGATCAGGGGCTTCACGTACCCAGCCATAATTTTCGAGGCATCTTCCGTTCCTCCCCTTAAAAGTCCATCAATATCACCTTGGGCATGGGCATTTATATATATTCCCGTTGCAAATATTATTATTAGGGTTTTTTTTAAGTTCATCCTCGATCAGTTAGGTCAAATAAGAATCCTTAAATTATCTTACAAAGTAAGGCTGTCCAACACCTCCATAACTTTATCATAGTCTGGTTCAGTTGTAATTTCCGGAACGAGCTCTGAATAAAGAATTTTGTCATTGCCATCAACTACCCATACTGCCCTGGCCAAGAGTCCTTTCAAAGGGCCATCTACTAGTTCAACATTATAATTAATACCAAATTCACCATATCGGTAATCGGAAGCATTACTAACGTTTTCAATATTTTCAGTTTCACAAAATCTTTTCATGGCAAAGGGTAAATCCTTGGAAATCACGATACCAACAACATTCTTGGAGGCCAGCTTTTGATTAAATGTCCTGGTTTCATTGGCACAAACCCCTGTATCAAGGCTAGGCACAGAGAGCAATACTTTTACTTTCCCAGAATACTCCGATAACTTACCCTCACTCAAATCGTCCCTTACAAACGAAAAATCGGACGCAATTGAATTTTCTGTTGGTATATCCCCTCTGAGATTTACAACATTGCCTTTTAATGTAACCGTAGCCATATTTGTTCTAAAATTTTAGGTTTAATTTCTTATTAGCTTAAAAGTACAAAATAATTAAATCAAATTAATTGATGAATTGTTATGGGATTTCTATTTTTTTGCAATAAAATATCCTTTCTGAATGGGTCTTCTGGCATATAACCTGGTTTTAAGATTATATTACTTTGGAATTAGCATAGCTTCTTTTTTCAATTCCAAAGCAAAGAAATTTCTCGATGGGAGAAAGCATATTTTCAAAACGATGGAAGATAAAATGGCCAATGAAACAAGAAAAGTAGTCTGGTTTCATGCAGCTTCTTTAGGGGAATTCGAACAAGGAAGGCCATTGATTGAAGCCTTTAAAAATAAATTTACTGATTATGCAGTGTTATTGACATTTTTCTCCCCATCAGGATATGAAGTGAGAAAAGGTTACGAAAATGCTGATCATGTTTTTTATCTTCCCTTCGACAATAGACATAACGCATTGAGGTTCATTAAATTAGCCAAGCCATCCCTGGCTTTCTTTATTAAATATGAATTTTGGTATCATTATATCGATTGTCTTAAACAGGCCAACATCCCTGTATTTTCAGTTTCGGCGATATTCAGGCCAAACCAGATCTTTTTTAAAGCGATTGGAAAATTACAGAGGACAACATTGAAAAAAATAGATTGGTTTTTCGTTCAGGATATTGATTCTGCAAAACTTTTAACTGATATTAATATACACAATGTTACCGTTAGCGGAGATACGCGTTTTGACAGGGTCAATGAAATTGCAAAACTCTCTTCACCTATTGATTTTTTAGCGGAATTCAAAGGCAACAGTAAAACTTTAGTGGTGGGAAGTAGCTGGAAGGAAGATATGGAAGTGATGCTCCCTCTTATAAATCAAGATCCAGGAATTAGATTTATTATTGCCCCCCATGAAATCAATGAAAGCTCATTGAAAAACATGGAGGACAAAATTCGCTTACCTTCAATCAGATATTCAAATCTCAATGGCTCAGAACCTAAAGATTACAAAGTGTTGATTATCGATAATGTAGGGATGTTGTCAAAACTGTATTATTACGGTGAAGTGGCCTATATAGGAGGGGGGTTTAGACAAGGATTACATAATATCCTGGAGGCTACAGCTTTTGGATTGCCGGTTATTTTCGGCAACAGAAACTATCGGAAATTTAAAGAAGCCAGGGACCTCATCGAGGAGGGCGGTGCTTTCGCTGTAAATGATACCAAAGAATTTCAAAAAGTAACCCACCAGCTGCTGGACAATGATGAAACGCTTGGAAAAGCGAGCGGAATTTGCAAAGATTTTATACAAAAGCGGACGGGGGCAAGCCAGAAAATACTAGATCACATCACTGACTTGATCGAAAAGAAATGAAAGGGCTGGTGATGAAATCGACTGGTTCTTGGTACCTTGTAAAGGCTGAAGACAGACAATACCAGTGCCGTGTTAAAGGCAAGCTGCGGTTAAAAGGTTTCAAAACCACTAATCCCATTGCCGTGGGCGATTGGGTGCAGTTTGAGATAGAGAGCGGTAATAATGGGATTATTAACAAAATCATCCCCAGAGTCAACTTCATTACCAGAAGGTCTCCCAATCTCTCGAAAGAGGCCCATACGATTGCCGCTAATATTGACCAGGCAATACTGATGGCCACGGTTGTATACCCTCGAACTTCTTTTGGTTTTATCGATCGCTTTACTGTCACTGCCGAATCGTTTAGAATACCTACAACTATAATATTCAATAAGGTTGATATACTGGATGAGGCATTAATGCAATATCAGCAGGAAATGATAGATACTTATATACGGGCAGGATACAATTGCTTTATTATTTCTGCATTAAAGAACAGTGGAATTGGTTCAGTGAAAGAGGTGATCGAGGGGAAGATTAATTTATTGGCTGGACATTCCGGGGTTGGGAAATCTACGTTGATCAACTATCTTTCAGAAGACATAAACCAAAAGGTGGGGGATGTTTCCGACTTTTCCCAAAAAGGGGTGCATACCACGACTTTCGCGGAAATGTTCGAGGTCAGCCCTAACACTTTTATTATCGATACACCGGGAATCAAAGAATTTGGCCTAAGTGATATCCAGGAGTATGAACTCTCTGATTACTTCCCAGAAATGAGGAAACTCAAGGGAGAGTGCAAGTATAATAATTGCATCCATACCCATGAGCCTAAATGTGCTGTAATTGAGGCAGTAAATTCGGGTTCAATCGCTAAAACCAGGTATTATAGCTATCTTAGCATGCTTGAGAACGAGGATAACAGGGGCTGATTTCTGATCGATAAAATATCACATTGAAGAGTACCAACGACAATAAGGTTACTCATTGTAACTTCCTGATTTTAAAGGGAAAAAAGAAAGAGTATTTCTCACTTCTAAAACTACATCCCTGTCTAATTCAGTTTTCCAAACTTTATAAAGTATAGTAAACCAATTTCAGATCCTGATCTTCATCAACAGTAGCAGTTTATAAAAAATCGATGCAAAATATCCCTTATTTTTCCTTAGGAGGGAATTAAATTTCAGGCCCAAATCAAAGTTCTTTGTTCTCAAACATTGCCTGATCTCATATTTGATCCGGAAATTAAGGGCTTTTTCCTCCTCGACATTTTGGTTTAGATGAAAAGCTTTTTTGCAAACTTCAAAGGTGGATTGCATTTGACCACTTTTATGGGTGTATTGCCTGGCAGACAACGAACTGGGCAATTCCCTTTTAGCCACCAATACCTGGTCAGTAAAGCAATATTTGAACTTCCTTGAAGACCTGATCCAAAAATCAAAATCTTCATAGGCCAAATTTTCATCGTAACCTCCCATTTGCTCCAACACTTTCCTCTTTACCATCATGGTGGGAGGGCAGATAAAGTACTTTTTTAGTAACTGATAATATATATCCCCTTGTGGAACAATATCAAGCAGGTTTCCTGAACTATCCCGTTTATAATGCTGAGCGGTTTCTTTTGAATCTTTATCAATGATAATTGCATCGCAAAAATTTACTCCATAATCTTCATCATGTTTCAGAAATGCATTGATTCCCTCTCTTATCCTGTCCTTGAACAATATATCATCGGTAGAGTGATCTATGATATATTCTCCTTTCGAAACCTCAAAGCCTCTGTTAAAAGATTTGCAATTACCCAGGTTTTCCAGGTTTTTAATGAATTTTATTCCTGGGTTATTCCCGATTATTTTTTCAATTACATGGACACTGTTGTCCTCGCTGTGGTCGTCAACAATTATCAATTCAATTTCATGGTAAGATTGGGACAAAATTGATTGAACAGCTTCTTCCAGGTGATTTTCATGATTATAGCACAGGCAGATTACCGAAACCAAGGGACTCTCCATAATCACGTAATTTGATTATAAAAAGTAATTTTGGGGGATTCCAGGGCACCAATGTTTTTTTTAAATTGATATAATCCTGGATTTACTTTG
Source organism: uncultured bacterium (assembly GCA_965372055.1). Lineage (GTDB taxonomy): Bacteria > Bacteroidota > Bacteroidia > Cytophagales > Cyclobacteriaceae > CBDVAV01. Next base: position 5,148 of record CBDVAV010000245.1, read on the forward strand.
GATCGATCACTGGATATTCCAAGGTCAATGATCTCAATTTTATGCTCTAAACAGTATCGATATATACCTTCTAAAACCAATAGAATTGGGCTGAAGTAATTGTAGTTCGTGTCATGTCCATGATAAAAATTGTACATGATCTTGTCGTTCACCCTGATACTAACCGATGTTGCAATCATTTTATGGAGATTGAAGGCAGCAAAAAGCATATAATTATCGGGGTATTGATCAAACATTATTTTCAATTCAGGATAATCCATGGTTACAGGATATCCTTTTTGCTCTCTAACATTTTTTATCAATCCATACGCTTCTTCTAAATCTTCCACGGAACAAATCCTGAATTCGAATCCTTCATTCTGACACTTCATCAGCTTCTTTTTCTCTAGCTTTATTATCTTCTGTATAAAATCCTTTTCCCTTACTTCAATATGCTGGTTAATATCTAAAGCTTCTTGCTTAAATTCATTAATTATTAGTGAATTGGTAAGCTGGGATGATGATTGAGGATCATAACAAAGCGGGTAGCCTTTAATAATAAATCGTTCTAATTTTAGTTCTTCACACCAGTTCAAAACATGTTTTATAAAGAAGTCCAGTTGTCCATTTGTTATATCCTTTAACCTCCAAACTGAGCCGAAAGGTGACTTATCTTGACTTTGCCCTGTTTGTCCTATTATGCTAATGTTGATTCCAGCAACTGGATCCCCGTTTATATTAAGACAAATTTGAAAGGTGTTAATCCCAGGATTTCGATATACGAATGCGGGTTGGTGAAAAAAGAAACTTTGCCCAGTAAGTGAATCCTGTTGGCAATTATTAATTGAGATACTTAAGCCTCTGGCATTTTGAAAAATATCCTCCATCCAAAACAAAGATAGGAGATTTGAATTCGACTCATTGGCAACCTACCCAGCAATTTTTATAACTAGCCGGATAACGGAAGATTTGGTAACTTGATATTAAACTTAGAACCTATAACAGAAAAACCATTCAGCGAAATTGATCCCCCAAGCCTTTCTACTGCACTTTTTACAATATACAGTCCAAGTCCTATGCTTTTACTGAATTCCGAACCACGATAGAACATGTTAAATATATAAGGCCTTATTTCTTCGTTTATCCCCAAGCCATTATCACTGACGGTTATATTTATGTAATCGGAACCACTTACATTGATTTTTACCACGGATTTTCTCCTATAATCCCTGAATAGGTAGGCGTTCTCCACCAAGTTTTGCAGTATAATGAAAATCATTAAACTATCGCTAAAATATTTGTTTTTGCCTTCCAGATTTAATTTGATTTTTACATCATCCCTCGTATATAATTCCCCAATCCTTTGCCTATTGGATTTTAATATTTCCTTGAAATTAATTTCTGTCGGCTCAAGTGCCCGTTGTTTTACCCTGGTTACATCCAACAAACGATCAATCGTAGCATTTAAGTGGCCAATGGTTTCCTCAATCAAACTCAAATAAACCAAGGCCTTCCCATTTTTGATTTCCTGGTCCGCGAGATTGATCAATCCGGAAATTGAGGCTACGGGCCCTTTAAAATTATGCGATGACCTGTACATAAATAATTCGAGTTCCTCATTTTTTGTCTTTGTCAGTTGTTTTGCTTTATTCCTCTCATTTTTTTCCTTGGCTTCAACCAACGCTCGATTGAACACGAATGAGAGCCTGTATAATTGATCTTTGAGTACAAAGTCCGTGACACCATTTTTAATGGTCTCAATAGCCTTTTCTTCCCCCAAGGCACCGGTCACCAAGATGAGTGGGATATCTAGTTTTTTACGAATAACAATATTCAACGCCTCCATTCCTCCAAACGACGGAAGATTATAGTCTGCAAGAATAATATCTGGCACAAATTCATTCAGTGCTGATATAAATTCTTTTTCTTCGGAAACAATCTTTTCCTGAATTGTCAATCCAGCACTTTTTAGCTCATACTTTAATAACTCGGCATCATCAGGATTGTCCTCAAGAATCAGGACTTTTGTTGTGCTATCTTTTACTTTTCTCAAATTCCCATTTAAATCCTTATC
>CBDVAV010000246.1:0-7189 GCA_965372055.1 uncultured bacterium
CATTAGCATAGTAGGGTTGGAGCCCGATTGATACCCTGTCTTTGATTTGCTTGCCCAGATAAGATTTGATAACAAATCCATAAGATTGGATGCTACCATCGTTTACCAAAGAAACTGGTAATCCAGATATACCAACAACTTTTTCACCTTTCTTTATTTGACCCATTCCCAAATTGGGCAAAATCATTAGAGCGGTCATTATGGTGAGTACTCTAAGGTGCATTATTCAACCTAGGTAATTTTATGATTTAAGTTACAAAATTTCGTTTTCTAAATGCTATTTCAGAACATAAACATCATAATCCCATTTAGTCTTAATAGCGATGAATTTTATGAAATCAGGTAAATGTAATTCTGTGAGCAAGTAAGATCCAATTTATCCATCATTTCAAACTGGTACTTACCGCATTACCCTCTTACAAATACCCAATTGGTTTCATCTGATTTGCTAGGATCAAATGCATACTTGTTGCCATCAAAGGATTTCATTAAATCGGGTTCAGTAATACGATTTTTAATAATATAATTGGCCATTGCACCTCTTGCGTTTTTGGCATAGGTCATTAGCACTTTGTAAGAGCCGTTGCTAAAATCTTTAAAAATTGGAGTGATAACTTTTCCTTTGAGTTTAGGTTCTTTTACAGATTTGTAATATTCGGTTGAAGCCAAGTTTACTATATAATTGGATTCGCCCATATCCTCGTTTATACGCTTAGTGATTTTATCTCCCCAAAACTGATAGAGGTTATTATAACTGTAGTATTTAAGCTTAGTGCCCATCTCTAACCGGTATGGCTGTATTTGGTCCAATGGTCGAAGTACACCATACAAACCAGACAAGATCCTTAAATGGTTTTGTGCAAACTGGAGATCTTGTTCACTCATTTCTTTGGCATTTAGTCCTCTAAACACCTCCCCATTAAATGCCAACAGGGCTTGTTTTGTATTTTCTCTTTTTGGCATTGGAGTCCACTTTTGGTATCGGTCCACGTTAAGGGCAGCAAGTTCTGGACTAATGCCCATTAGTTTGCCTAATTTTTTTCGTGAAAAAGTGCCCATCTTTTTAATCAGTCTTGTTGATTCCTCTTTAAACTCTGGCTCAGATGAGTTAAGGGCATGAGCTGGCGATTCGAAGTCGAAGGATTTGGCAGGGGAAATAAGCAGTAGCATAATGGGTTATTTAATAACATGTAAAATAATGAAATTGAGAAGAGGTTAGCAAATCAAAAGAACCTAATGTTACTTGGATACAGGACTTTGTCCTCTGCAAAAGTGAACCTTTATAAAATCTTACGTGACGAATAGCGTTAGATTTAAATGGAGGATAAGTTGCACAATAGCAGTTGTATGCCCTGGAAATCCATTTTGATTTTTTTATGTACTCTAAACACTTGCTGGATCACTGTTTCCCAAGGCCAAAACAGATATATTGAAAGAAACTTTCAAATCTCATTAGTACCTGGCATCAGTACAAACGGTATAAATTCCGGTTGGTACTTTAATAAATATTCACTTAATATATTTAGTGGGATAGCTGCCGGTTCCAGGCATCTGGAAATCGGAGGTATTTCCAACTTAAGTTTGAAGTATTCTGCCGGGATACAAATAGCGGGTTTTGCAAATGTCGTTGGCTCCAACGCATTTATTAACCTGTCTTTAAGGGAAGAAAGAGAACTCATCAATGATGAGGAATTTAGATCCTATTTCAAGGGTCTTCAAGTTGCTGGGTTGGTGAATTTTGTGCGTGATGATGTATGGGGAACGCAACTTACAGGAGGCTTTAATGTGACCAATAGGTCGATGATTGGCCTTCAGGTTGCTGGCATTGGGAATACAGTCAATCAGCACTTGTCTGGAGTACAGTTTGCTGGATTGTACAATATCGCTTATAGTTCAGTGGTAGGAATTCAAATATCGCTTTTGGCAAATATTACAAAAGGATCTCTTTATGGCATGCAGTTGGGGTTGATTAATGCCAATTCACTAATGGTGGGAAGAAATACCAAACCACCTGCCAGGATTAATAGTATGCAAATTGGGCTGCTTAATTTTTCCAACCAGATGACCGGTATACAAATTGGTTTAGTGAACTATGCGAAGGAGATGGGTGGCATTCAAATTGGTTTAATAAACATCTTTAGCACAGATCCTACCCAACATGCAAGACAGAACGGCGTACCAATAGGAATCATCAATATTGGTTCGAAAGGGCATTTTACCCGGATTTCTGTAGATGATCAATTTCTATATAATGTTGAGAGATCAACCGGTAACTGTGTAAATTGTTCAAAGACCCAATATGAATTTCCCCTATTGGATAGATACCAAAAATACAACCAGAATGCAATTATTGTAAGTTACAATCCTTCCTCAATGAGGGATGATCGAGGGTACTGGGGGGTTGGCTATAGGTTCGAAAGATTAATGTACATTAAGTATACGGCATACCCTATGAGAAGCGGACCGCAGAACAGGATATATTTTCTATCATGGGGAGCTGGGATTCAGCATCTTAATTGGAATAAGAAACTTCATTCTGATTTAAGTTTGTTGTCATCTATCCGTGCAACCTACGGCAGACGATTTTCAATATTGGGATTGCACTATTGGTACGTGGCCATTCGTTTTAACAGCTACATTTATAGGAATCCCGATTTTGGGATTTCCAATAAACTGATGATCGTGGAAAAATCAAATAGTCAGTTAAAATATGGCATCTGGCCTGGATTCAGCCTTGGACTCCAGCTATAGTCGAAAACCCTGTTTCGGTGGGTGGATGTTTTTATCTGATGGATTTATAGAGATGTAGCACTGGATAATTTACGACATTGCCATTGTAACCTTTAACCACTCTAGGAGTAGATAATAAATAACCCAAACCAATTAACTATGTTACGCAGTAATTTCATTCTGGCCTGGAGAAACCTTTTAAGAAATAAATTACAAACAGTTATCAATATTGTCGGACTCGGGATTGGGCTTTCGGCTTGTATTGTGATTTACAGGATTGTCGGTTTTGAACTGGGCTTTGATACCCATATTCCCGAAAAGGAAAGGATCTATCGTATCTACTCTGAATATAGTGTTGCATTTGAGGGATTTAATTCTGGGGTGCCTACCGGCTTGCCGACTTTTGTAAAAGATAACTTTACCGGTTTGGAATCAATTACCCACTTTCAAACTTTTGAAACAAAGGTCACAATACCTCAAGTCGCAGCAGATCCTAAAGAGTTCAGAAATCAGGATAAGATAATCATTGCCGATCCAGATTACTTCAAAATTATCAATCAATATAATTGGCTTCATGGATCACCTGAAGCAGCAATTTCCCGTCCCTTTCAAGTTGTATTAACGGAAAGCAAAGCAAATATCTATTTTGGGGATATGGCCTTGGATCAGATCATTGGCAAGAAGATTGTTTACCGCGATTCATTGGAGCTTACTGTAACTGGCATTTTGAAGGATCCTGTAAAACAGACAGATTTTGATTTTACAGAATTTATATCTTATGCAACCATAGAAAGTAGCTGGCTCAAAACAAGGTTCACACCAGACAATTGGCAAAGCACAGGCAGCAGTTCCCAGTTTTTTATAAAATTGGCAGCAGAAACCCCCTTAAGCAATCTTGAAAGTCAAATGCCTTTATTGGTAGATGAATTTAATAATCATGCCAGGGAGGGGAATAGCCTGGTAGTGGAATATAAATTGCAACCACTCTCGGAAATCCATTTTAACACAGACTTCAACATATTTAATCACAGCAGAAGCCCTGCGCATTTGTCTACATTAAGGGTACTGATTGTAGTGGCCATTTTCCTGTTGATAATCGCCTCAATTAATTTTATAAACCTGGAAACGGCTCAGGCAATGCGAAGAACCAAGGAAGTGGGAGTGAGGAAGGCACTCGGAAGCTCAAAAACAAGATTGGTATATCAATTTCTCAGTGAAAGCTTGGTCATTACCGCTCTAGCAGTTTTGTTGTCAATCCCTTCAGCATATTTCGCCATCCAATATTTTAAAGAATTTATTCCAGAAGGTTTGGTTTTAGGTCTAGATGATGCAATGTTCTGGGGCTTTTTGGGAATGTCTTGGTTATTGGTTGGGTTGATGTCGGGCATCTATCCTGCATTTATCATGTCATCATATTCACCTATTGTTGCTTTAAAGACCAAATCAATGGGTGGAGGAAATTCCAATTCCTCATTTGTTCGGAAAGGCCTTACAATATTCCAGTTTACCTTTTCTCAAATATTAATTGTTGGTACAATGGTGGTTGGTTTACAGATATCCTATATGCTCAACAAGGATCTGGGATTTAAAAAAGATGGAGTGATTTATTTCTATACGCCACGGCAAGAGAAAATTGAAAAGCAAGAGGTCTTTTTAAACAAACTCAATCAATTATCCAGCGTTATAGATGCCAGCACTCATAGTTCACCCCCGATGAGAAGGGGGTCTACCACGAATACGATAAAATATATGAAAGGCAGTGAGGAGTTGATCAACAGTGTTGAAGCCAGATGGGCCAATGAATTTTACCTTGATTTTTATGATCTTGAGTTAATTGCCGGAAGAAATCTAATTCCAAGTGAATCTTCAAATGAAATAATAATCAATGACATATACAGGAAACTTTTAATGTTTGAATTCCCTAATGATGTATTGGGCGAGGAACTTAGTGTGGGCAGGACGAAATACACCGTGGTAGGTGTAATAAATGATTTTCATTATAAATCCATGCACAATTCCATTGATCCCCTTTTTATCGCCTATAGAAAATCAAATACCGGAGTTGGGGTTAAGCTGGGATTAAAAGATAAGGCTGCTGGTGACGTTGATGGAATAATGACTGATATCACAAAAATTTGGAATGAGACCTACCCCGATTACTATTTTAACTATTATTTTATGGATGATACAATTCAACGATTTTATGAGACTGAACAAAAGACAGTTAAGCTTTCGAAAGCTGCAATGTTCGTGGCTATTTTAATCTCATGCTTGGGTCTTTTTGGGTTGGCATCTTATACAATAGTACTTAGGACCAAAGAAATAGGAATCAGGAAAGTATTAGGGGCTTCAGTTTCCAACATTGGTGGTTTATTGTCCATGGAGTTTCTTAAGCCGGTTTTATTCGCCTTTGTGATTACAGTTCCTTTATCATTTTATCTAATCGAAATCTGGCTACAGGATTTTGCCTACAGAACATCGGTAGTATGGTGGATATTTGCGGTTACTGGTGTTATTTCAGTAGTTACAGCACTTGTGTCCGTTGGTTATCAAAGCCTAAAAGCAGCCGTTGCAAACCCAACCGAATCATTGAGGTATGAATGACGATTAGCAATTAGCAATGAACAATGATCAATGAACAATTCTCTTTTCTAAACGTTTAAAGGACTTTTGAATTTTTTTTGAACCAATATCTTTTACAAAACGTATACAAATATATCTTTTACAAAACCTATACTAATGAAAGGGGAATATCTTGGTGAATTTGAGGAATTGGTACTCTTGATGGTAGGCTTGCTTGATGAACAGGCCTATGGGATCAACATTGTTGAAGAGATAAGGTCTAGAATGAACAGAAAAGTAAATCTAAGCGGAGTACATTCCACCCTATACCGCATGGAAGACAAGGGATACCTAACATCTTCTTTTGGTGGTGCAACATCAGAAAGAGGAGGTAGAAAAAAGCGTATCTTTCATTTAACGCTCAGTGGAAGAAACATACTGGAGTCCACCCAATCTAAGAGAACAGCAGTATGGCAACTTATTGTCAGTAAGCAAGGAAATGAATAGCCACCAGGAGTTTAGGGTTTCAAAATGGTTCCTCAACATTCTCTTGTGGATATACCCAAGCCATTTGTCAGAGGAGATAATCGGGGATTTATATGAGCAATATAGACTCAACAACCAACGTAATGGCAATCGTCTTGCCGGTATCCGATTTTACCTTAATGCTTTGGGATTTATACGTTTTAACATTTTAAAAAGAAAAAAATATTATAAACTAAACAATACAATGATGGTCAAAAATTATCTCAAAGTTGCACTCAGGAATATTGTTAAATCCAAAGGATATTCTGCTATTAATATTTTTGGGCTCGGGGTTGGCATTGGTAGCTTTCTAATGATCATGACCTATGTTCATTATGAACTTAGTTATGATAAATACCATGATAAATCAGACAGGATTTATAGGGTTTATATGGATGTAAGTGCCGGGGGCGCAAGCCTTGAAAAAATAGCAGTAACACCAAATATATTGGCCCCATTGTTTCAACAGCATTTTGGTGAGATTGAGAAAGTTTCCCGATTGTTTGAGGTAAGTATGTTTAGTCCCAGGATTGTGAAAGTTGGAAATGAAATATTCCAGGAGGAAGGGTTTATTTATGGAGACTCTTCAATGTTTGATATTTTTACTTTTTTGCCGATTTACGGGGACTTAAAATCAGCATTGAATAGGCCAAATACAATAGTGATTACACGTTCAATATCCGATAAGTATTTTGGTATGGAGAATCCAATTGGTAAAACTATATTAGTAAGTAATACTACTGACTACGAGATAACCGCTGTAATTGAAGATTTACCTCCAAATTCACATTTTCGATATAATTTAATAGGGTCATTTTCAAGTATATCAGCAGCAAAAGCTGAAAACCATACCTGGGGAAGTGCAAATTATTACACTTACTTTTTGTTGAATGAAGGTGCTGATCCTGCCGATCTGGAAAATAAATTTGCAAAGTTGGTTACCGAACAGATTGGGGATCAATTGAGAAATTCTGGAAGTTGGATTGATTATAAATTACAGCCATTGGCTGATATACACTTGAATAATCAACTGAACAGGGATGAAGCAGGTGGAGACTGGAAATATATTTACATATTCAGTGCGATAGCATTTCTAATACTGATTATCGCCTGTATAAATTATATGAATTTGGCAACTGCTAAATCCACAGACAGGGCAAAGGAAGTTGGAATGAGAAAAATGCTGGGGGCAAGGAAACATCAACTTTTTGGTCAGTTTATGGGTGAATCTCTGATTATTACACTGATAGCTATAATATTTGCAATTCTTGTTTGTGAGACCTTTATTGTACCATTTGGCAATTTGACCCAAAGAAACCTTTCACTGGATTATATTTGGGAACCGATTGGTATGGCTGGCTTAGTAATGTTG